>QNFK01000129.1 GCA_003645495.1 Gammaproteobacteria bacterium | reverse complement strand
TCGCCGGTGATTTCAGTATTGCAGATGTTGCGAACTGGTCCTGGGCACGCACTCACGCATGGTCCGGCCTCGATGTGACTGACTTGCCAAATCTGCAACGCTGGCTGGATGTAATATCGGCACGCCCGGCCTGTCAGCGTGGCATCAAGGTGCCGGAAGACGTTACTGATCTCCTCACCACAGACGAGTCGGACAAGAAAGAAAACTTTATTGCCGGTGCGCGCACGATGGTGACGAAATAGTCGGGGTCGAAGCCGCGGCTGTAAGGCGATCCCTGCTGGACGCAGGGCATGCGCCATCGCGGCTAAAGCCGCTCCCACGATCCTGCCAATAGTAATGTAGGAGCGGCTTTAGCCGCGAATGCTCGATCCGGCAACGGCGAACAAAATCCAGCTCAACCATCGGCCAATAATACGATTCAGGATTTTGAAGCAATATTTATCGGGCAGCCGCGGGTGCGACCCCGGTCATTCTTGAAGTTGCAAAAACTCTGCTATTGCAGCAACGAATTGCGCCGACGAAGGTGTGCTCAAGTGCGTCTCATCAGGAATCAGAATAAATTCAGCATCAGGACGCATCGATTTCAGTTTGTCGATTCGTGGAATCACGGGGTCGTCTGCACCGGAGAGCAATAACATTGGCACAGTCGTCTCGCGAATGTCATCTGCGGCAACCGCCAGTTGCGGGTAATCGTCCATCAACGCGGCCAGTGCCAGAGCGTCATTCAATGCCAGCATTTTCATGAAACGATCACGGACAGAGCTACGAATTGATTCCGGATCGGGCACCAACACCGTTGCGGTGCCCGCTTCTCGCAACGCCTGCGCCGCTGCAGCGGTCCCTTCCAAGTCCTCTACTGAGGACCAGCCCTGCCCCGCGACAACCAGCGAACGAACCCGGTGCGGATAGTCGACTACCAGATTGAGCGCCAGTGTTCCGCCCATCGAGTAGCCAACGACGTGGGGCCGGTCAATTGAAAGATGGTCCATAAGACGGACGATATCTTCGACCATGTTCTTGCCGTAAGCCCCAGTCTCGTGCGGCCCGCCTGACTTGCCATGTCCCCTCACATCCAGGGTGACCAGTCTGTAATCGGCGGATAACACCGGGACCGTTGTATCCCAGTTATCTGCAGCGGTGCTGGTCAGTCCGTGTAGGAGAATGACATCCGGACCATCACCGTAAACATTGTAATGAATGCGCACTCCGACTGAATCGAAGTACAACTCATCCGGCACAGAGGCGTCATCGGCGCATGCGGAAACCGCAGCCACGGTAATAACTATCACGAACCAGCGAATTAACCGGCGTAGTTGTGGCATAACAATGTCAACGGCTACGACCCGGTTACATATTGATGAATTGCAACACCCAGTAAATCGCTATCAGGAACTGCGCAATGAAAAACGCAAACCTGAGTTGCACGGCAAAATTACTTGTGGATACGAGGTGCGTCACTGACTGCAGAACGCGGGCGCCGATCAGGAAGTATGCAAGCCCGTCAGTAATTGCAGTTGTATCTGTGGCGATCGCCAACAGCAGCAAACCGCCATATATTGGAAAGCTCTCGTAGCAATTCGCATGTGCCCGACAAAGGCGATTGGAAAATGGCGATACATCCGCCCCGCCTGGGTCAAAACTGTTGGGTGCTTTTTTACCGGTCACCGTATAAAGGACTCTTACGGACGCCAGCAAAGCGAGCAACGCCAGCATCCAGACTATATATCCCAGAAACGCGACAATTGATGGGCTCATGATGATTCTCCCTGGATTTGACTCCATATTGATTTTCTTGTTGCTCGATTTAACTACGCCACGCTGGCACCCGCAAGTTTCCAGCGTTGCGCGAATGGTGCAACGACCCCGCTAACGCCTTAATATACCTTGCTACAGCAATCGACCCGACGATACGGGCCCGACTGACAGGCAGGATAGTTACGTTGATAAAAGCTCATGGTTATAGCGCCAAAGAACTTGATCGTTTTCGTCACTTTCAAAGATTGTCATACGAAATACTGGATTCCACAGCGCAGAATCTGCGCGTGGGAAACAGCGAGACAGAGGCTACACGGATGCTGCGCAAAGCTTTTCACCTGGCCGGTGCGCACAACTACTTCCACGTTCCTGTCGCATTGTTTGGCGAACGCAGCGCGTATCCCGGCGAGTTCGGCGCTTTCGAAGCATTGCCTACCGAACGAGTGTTAAAAGAAGGCGACACTTTTATTCTGGATGCCGCACCAATATTCGATGGCTACACGGTCGACACATCCTGCGCCTACAATTTTAGCGACGACGATGTTTTCAGAAAACTGGATAAGGAACTACCGACACTGCGCCACCTGATCAAGGACCGCATCAACGACGGCGGCACATTCCAGAATATTGCATGGGAAGTGGATGACTATATTCGTGAGCGCGGTTACGAGAACTGCCATAAGAAACATATCGGTGCAGTGCTCGGACACATGGTGACAAAAGCCGATACCGATCGACTGGCGTCGTGGTCATACAAAGGCCTTGCAGTGAAACAGGTCTCCTGGTTCCTGACCCGTAGTCGTCTCGCACGCGGCAAACGGCGACAGATGACACCTAACTGGAATCACACAAACTCCTGCAAGGATGTTGCACCCTACGGTTTATGGGCGGTGGAGCCTCATCTTGCCAGCGGCAATGTGGGCGTGAAGTTTGAGGAAATCCTCATCATCGACGAGGATGGCGCACGCTGGCTCGATGATGATTTACCACATCACCGGCGCTGGGCGCGTTATGGAGAAAGCAACTAGTTCGCTCCTAGGGAATATCGCGCGAAACAACCAGGTCAATTGCGTGATACGCAGACAGAATTGCGCCTTCCTGCCAGCCCTGCAGAATACTCAGGTGTTCACCGGCAAAAAAGATGTTGTCATCGGCTGTCAGCAATATGCCTGGATCCGAAGTTCCCCAGGCACCTAACTGGAATGGAACCTTGGGCCAGGACACGCTGATACCACGAGCGACTTCATTTCCGTATTCGGAATGCAGATTGTTGCCTTGTGCAATCGCTGAATTGATTCTTTGCTGCGGCGTCTGATTGGCAAAATTACTAGCATTGCTGCCGAACATGTAAGCACCGACTACGATGCCGTTCGCCCTGCCGAAACCAGCATTCGGATACCACATTTGGGTGATGTCCTGTGTCGTCCAGGATATACCGCCATAAATATTATGGTCCTGCTCCCAGAACCGTCGCGACTGAAATGCAATTTTTCCCGCAGCGGCGTAGTTAAAATTATTTATCGCTGACTGGTGGGCGCTGGCAAAATCATTTGGAATATTTCTCAACACTGACGCCGGAATAGTGCAAATGCAGTAGTCGACATCAATCGTCATCGAAGTCCCGACTCGATCCTGATAAATCACACGCGCGCCATCTGTGATCTTGCGGATCTCGGTAACAACTGCTTCGTAGACAATGTCCGCTGCTATTCTGTTTTCAAATGCCCGCGCGATCTGATCCATTCCGCCAACGGGCTGCAACATGGTTGATTGTTGATTAAGAGAGTGCGGGAAGTCCTGACGCTGCTGCCAAAAGGTTTCGCTAATTATCTCCTGAAATTGTAACGGGGTGAGCGATTCGCCCCTTTGTCGACTGCCGGTATTTTGCTGGCCGGGAAATCCCGCCCTTTCGGAGCCGGGATAATCGAAGTTACCGGACAGATCGCCGAAACTGCGCAGCATCTGCAAAATATTTGCCTTGTCATTCGCCGAGAGTTCCTGATCCAGTGCATTCTGGTTGACGGCCAGCGCCAGTAGCCTGGCGATATTCCCGCGGGTGTCGGCCTGCACCTGGCGTGCAGTCTGTGGCTGGCCGTTAAATGACGTAGCCGAATGCATCAACGCGCCGGAATTGAAGTTGGTGAATATTTCCAGCGGAATGCTGAATTCGCGGCAGTAACCAAGCAGGAATTCATGATGATGTGGAATCCTCGCTGCACCGACATTGAAATACAGATCACTGTCGAAGTCGAACAGGCACGTTTGTGATGAATCCGTTTCATTTATCACGTCACCTGCACGGATGGTCCGGTTGCGGCCACCGGCTACCGGCGTAGCTTCGAGTATGGTGCAGTTGTATCCGAGCATGGTCATTTCGAGGGCAGTCGTCATACCGGCAATACCACCACCGAGTATTACCACTGACTTGCCGACACCAACATTGGTGGGCCAGTCCCCGGGGCGCGGTGATGGTATGGCAGGCGGTGGGTTCGGGCTGCCCGGCATCCCCGGTGCAGCAGACGAAGAACCACAACTTGCGAGAGATGTGCCAATACCCATAGCAGCCATCGTTTTCAACATGGCAGAGCTGCCAACGGCCCGACCGATCGAGGTCAGAAAATCGCGGCGTGCAATTCGTTTTTGCGTTGAGTTCATTTGTTCACGGTTGATCTGTTGTTAGCGTGTAAGAAATCCTGAGCATTGTGGATTTTCAGGATCTGATCATTGTTTTGGACCGCACAATTCAAGAGGAATTCCCTTTCCGCAACACCGAGTCAGTTTACGTCCAGGCCCAGTTTCTGTCGCATGTCCTGAAACCGAGGGTCACTCCTTATCGGGTCCCAGGAGGCGTTTACATCCAGAAACATCAACCCCCGCGAGCGGGCAGCGTAAGCTTGCTCCAGCCAGAATATAGCGGCATCGAAGTCCCCGAGCTGTGTGTAAACACGTGCAATCTCTTCCGGCGCGACAAACCTGCTTGCACGGAGCGCTAGTATCTCGTCGAGCAGATTGCTCGCCTCCTGACGATCGTTAGCCTGAATATTGGCAACGGCCAGCGCTGCCAACGATGCTGGAGAACGTTCCTGGATTGCTACGTTGCGTGCAAAATCCGACAACGCCAATTCTGTGTTACCTAATGCCAGGTTGGCCCAGCCCCGTGACTCAAACGCATCACCATATGTGTCATCTATCCCAATCGCGATATTTGCTTCTGCGATTGCACGTTTTAGTTCACCTGCACCAAGAAAGCGCCATGCAGCGTTCGATCTTACCCACTGGTCGCGTGGGAAACGATTGATAGTTTTTTCTGTTAGTTGCAATGCTTCGTCATCGCGTTTCAATGCAGAAAGCAAAAGCATGTAGCCAAGAACACCATCGCCGTCATTCGCCATCGCTTTTTGATACGCCACCTCAGCCTCTGCCCAACTCCATCGATACCAGGCAAGAATATCACCACGCAGTGCCAGCGCATCGCCGGAATCCGGGGCGATTCGCAACGCCTGTGCTACCTGCTTTTCTGCTTGTGGAAAAGCTTCCTGCGGGGCCAGCCAACCATAGGTTGTGCCGGCCAATGTCAGAGCATGTCCAAGTCCGACGCGAGCTTTTACAAAATCGCCATCCTCTGCGATCGCTGCTTCAAGAAAATCGATGCTGCGCCGCAGATCCTCTGCATTGCCTCGCCAAAGATGGTAACGGCCCAGCAAATAGTTGTCGTATGCATTTAGGCTGTCTGTCGGCAGCTCCTGTGCCGCACCTTCGTCGCCAACAACCAACTCCGTTTCCAGCGCATTCGCGATTTGCCCGGCAACATCGCTTTGTATGTCGAACAGCTCACTTACGCTTAAGGGGCGATCGTAATTCTCAGCCCATAAATGATCATCGTTTACAGCGTCAATGAGCTGAACTGTAATTCGAACCCGATCACCGGAATGTCGAACACTGCCCTCGATTATTAAATTAACCTGCAATTCGCGGGCAATCTCGCGAAGGTTTTTTTGCACATCGCGGTATGGCAGGACCGATGTTCGCGACGTAACTGCCAGGCCGTCGACCCCTGACAAACGCGTGATGATCTCTTCATGAATGCCGTCGCTAAAATAGGCCTTGTCTGAACCAGCACTCAAATCCTGAAACGGCAAGACGGCGACAGACCAGGAGTCCTTCGGAGTGACCGGCGTAATCGATCCCCGCCATTCGTTGAAATTCCACGCTAAAATACCGAGTGTCAGCATTCCCATCACCGCCACAACTGTAGTCTTGAAACGGAACCCGCTTGTACCTCTCGCTCGGGTGACCGAAACCGGGGCGACCAGACGATAACCCACTCCGCGGATCGACTCTATATAGGCGGGACATTCAACCGATTCTCCCAAAGCCTGGCGCAG
>QNFK01000128.1 GCA_003645495.1 Gammaproteobacteria bacterium | reverse complement strand
CCGAGCCTGACGTTGCGTCTTCTGATGCAACGAATATTCGCGCCACTATCGTTCGTGACGGTGATGAGTACGTCATAAACGGGAAAAAATGGTGGACCTCGGGCGCCATGGATCCGCGCTGCAAAATCCTGATTTTCATGGGCAAGACAGATCCGGAAGCAGACCGACACAGTCAGCAATCGATGATCCTGGTGCCGATGGAGACTCCGGGTGTCGAAGTTGTCAGGCCGCTGACGGTATACGGCTACGACGATGCACCGCATGGTCATGCAGAGATGGCGTTTAAAGATGTACGGGTGCCAACGGATAACTTGCTGCTTGGCGAGGGCCGCGGCTTTGAGATAGCGCAGGGGAGACTCGGGCCTGGCAGGATCCATCACTGCATGCGGCTTATTGGCATGGCGGAGCGAGCGCTGGAGAATATGTGCGATCGTGCGAACGAACGGATTGCATTTGGCCGGCCGTTGTCTGCGCAGGGGGTGGTCCGCGAGGCGATCGCCGATTCAAGGATTGAGATCGATCAGGCACGCTTGCTGACACTGAAGGCAGCAGACATGATGGACAAGGCCGGCAATAAGGTAGCGCGCAGTGAAATAGCGATGATCAAAGTGGTAGCACCCTCCATGGCACTGCGGGTTATTGACCGTGCGGTACAGGTTCATGGTGGCGCCGGCGTGTGTGACGATTTCGGCCTTGCAGCGGCCTGGGCCGGTGCAAGGACGCTACGTCTGGCGGATGGTCCGGACGAGGTGCATCGCAATTCCCTGGCTAAAATGGAACTGGCGCGGCGGGGTTAGCCGTGCAGGCCGCGGTACAACACCATTTCATACGTAACTGTGCTCTCGATACGTTATGTTGTTGTGATGCTGGCGATATATGAAGCATGTGGTATTCTTATTGCCCAACAAGGCGGGACCCGAATAAAAGAAACCGGTATCACAGGGGAGTAATGCTGGTTCGGTGGTCCAAATTATTATAACGAAAGGGTCAAAACTAAAATTAAACGCCGCGGCGATAGTGGAGAGGGTCGCGAGCGCAAGGGGGAATGCATCCGCAAGGGCGCAGTCCACTCGTTTGTTGTGCAAGTTGTCTCACGAATTATCCGATGATTGCTGCGCATCCCTCTCCCAAAATCCAATAACTATTAAAACTCGATCTATTTAAGGAGTATCAATGAAACGGTGCAAATACAGCAGCCGGACGATGACAGTTGCAGCTGCTGCGGCAGTCGTCGCACTAGCTGGCAGCGTCTTCGCGCAGTCCGTAAGTGTTGATCAGGTTCTTCAGGCCGATCAACAACGGATTAACCTGGCACAGGCCTCTCAGGAGCGGATTAACGAAGTGGTAGAGGGAACTCGTTCTCTTTCAGACCAGTATCGGGCTATCAATAAAGAGATTGATGGTTTGCGCGTCTACAACCGCTTAATGACTGCTCAGACTAACGGTCAAACGGCTACGCTTGATGACATTGCCCTGTCAATGGATCAGGTGGACGTTATCAACCGTCAGATATTTCCGTTGATGGAGCGAATGATTGACGGACTGAAACAATCAATCGCGTTGGATATTCCATTCCTGATGGATGAGCGCCAAAAGCGCATTGCCAACCTTAGCGACATCATGGAGCGTTCCGATGTCAGCGTTGCTGAAAAATTCCGCAAGGTAATGGAGGCATATCAGATCGAGCTTGATTATGGCACCAGTAACGAGTGGTACAAGCAGTCGCTGGATATTGGCGGTGCGGTCAGAGAGTTCAACATGCTGCGCGTTGGTCGTATTGGACTATATTTTCAGTCGGATGATACGAATATCACCGGTTGGTATAACAAAGAAACGGGTGCCTATGAAATCCTCGGCAATGAACATCGCAGTGAGGTTCGTAAAGGGATCCGGGTTGCAAGGCAGCTAATTGCGCCGGAGCTGATTTTGCTCCCTGTGTCTGCACCAGAATCAGCAGGGGGAGCTTGATCGATGAAACGTTTAACTATAATTATTGCCAGCATCTTGATATGCGGTGGCGCTGTACAGGCACAGGAAGATGCCAGCAGCATGGACGAACTCCTGCAGCAGATCGAACGCGGTCAGGCACGAGACAACCAGGAAGCGCGGCAGCGTGAAGCACGCTTTGCACAATCTCGTAATGAGCAGCAAAACCTGCTGAACCAGGCCCGTGCCGAAAGGTCACGCCAGGAACGCAACAGCGAGCGGCTTGAGCAGTTATTTGAAGATAACCAGACGAAAATCGTGGCAGCACGCGCCGCACTTGATGAGCGCCTGGGTGCCCTGAAAGAGTTGTTCGGTGTTCTGCAGACGGTTGCCGGTGATGCCCAGGGTCGTTTCAATACTTCGTTTACTAATATCCAGTATCCAGATCGGGAAGATTTCCTGGTCGAACTGGGCGGCAAAATGGCAGGAGCGAGTTCACTGGCCTCGATCGAGGAAATTGAGCGCCTGTGGTTCGAACTGCAACGTGAAGTTACCGAGACCGGAAAAGTGGTTAAGTTCACTCAAGAAGTGACCACGGCCGATGGTGAAGTTCTCAACGTACCAATCGTTCGTGTCGGTGCATTCAATATTGTCTTCGAGGATGGTTACCTGCAACACAACGCCACCACAGGCTCTGTCAGCGAATTGCAGCGGCAGCCGGTGGAGGGCCGTTACACAAACTCGACTGCGGACATCATGGCTGCGACCAGTGGATCGGTAGCGTTTGGTCTCGATGGTACGCGTGGTGGAATCCTGGCATTGCTGGTCGAGTCGCCGACGATCAAAGATCGCATCAACCAGGGCGGAATAGTCGGTTATTGCATTATTGGTCTTGGTATCTTCGGTTTGCTGATTGCATTCTGGCGCTGGATTGGATTGTCAACTGCGAGCCGCAAGGTTAGTGCGCAGCTCAAACGCGATACAGCCAGTACGGATAACCCGCTCGGTCGTGTGCTTGCAGCTTATGAGTCCAATAAGAATGCTGATACTGAAACAGTCGAGTTGAAGCTTAGCGAGGCCGCCTTGAAAGAGATGCCGGACCTGACCAAGGGCTTGTTGTTTATCAAGGTAATTTCCGTAGTGGCACCGTTAATGGGTCTGCTCGGCACGGTTACCGGCATGATCAAGACCTTCCAGGTAATCACATTATTCGGTGCAGGCGATCCGAAGATGATGGCCGGCGGTATTTCTCAGGCGTTGATGACAACGGTACTTGGACTGGTCGTGGCCATTCCGATGGTACTGATCCACACGCTGGTTAGTGGCCAGAGTAAGAAAATCATCAATATCCTCAATTCACAGAGTGCCGGCATCGTTGCTACGCATTCCGAGAAGAGTGGTTGATGCCCTCTAAGGAGAAGTAATGCTTTGGCTAGCTGACAGTTTTGAGGCCATACGCGACTTTATGGCCCTGGGTGGCACGGTACTGACCTGGATTGCGCTTACGATATTTTTGATGTGGGCGTTGATCATCGAACGACTGATGTATTTTCGGGCACCGATGAAAAAGATGTCCGCGGAAATTCATGATAAATGGGAGGCGCGAGCAGAACGCAGGTCGTGGAATGCACATGCAATTCGAGAGTCCATGATTTCGCAATTCTCGATGGCGACCAACCAGTTCATTCCCATGATTACGACGCTCGTTGCGTTGTGCCCGTTACTGGGTCTGCTGGGTACGGTTACCGGCATGATCCAGGTGTTCGGGGTTATGGCGGTTTCCGGTTCAGGAAATGTACGTGCAATGGCTGCAGGCGTCTCTCAGGCGACTGTGCCGACAATGGCGGGAATGGTGGGAGCGCTCTCCGGAGTGCTCTTGATAACTTTGCTTAGCCGCCGTGCGGCTCGTGAAGTGGAGTTCCTTGAGGACTCACTCACGATGGATCATTAAAGGGTAATTTAGATGCGTAGATCACATGCAGGACTGGTTATCGAAGATGAAGATAATGAAATCAACCTCACGCCGATGCTGGATGTTGTATTCATCATGCTTATCTTTTTCATCGTAACCGCATCGTTTATTAAAGAGGCGGGAATTGATGTCAACAGACCGGACGCTCCGACTGCAGAGAGTGTCGCCGACGCAAATATTCTTATCGCGATCAGCTCAAATGACGAGATTTGGATGGACCGTCGCATGATTGACCCGCGGGCAGTGCGGCCGAACATTGAGCGCATGCACGCGGAAAATCCAAAAGGTTCTGTCGTCATCCAGGCCGACAAGAAGTCGACTAACGAGACGCTTGTAATAGTGATGGATGCGGCGCGGGCGGCGGGTGTATATAACATCTCGCTTGCGGCGAATAATTAGGAATTGAATTGGGACGAAGAGGTCAAACCCTGTGTTTGGCGTCTGATTCCTGATGAAACAGATCAAGCCGCTCAGGAGAGCGAGATATGATAGTTAGATACGTATTTTCTATCGCAGTCGGCTGCTTTATTACATTGACGCTGATATTCGTCATGCATTTGTTGATTGAGCATGCAGAAGATGCCATGAGCAGTGAAGGAACGCGTCACATGCTGGATTTTGTGCGCGTCAAACGAAACGAGACTCTTAATACAGAGGAGCTGACCCCGGATAAACCGGAGAAGCCGCCAGAAGTACCACCGGAGGTACCGCCGCAGGATATGGACAACGTTGATCCGAACGCGCCGACCATCAAAATTCCGGCACCGGTCGTTAGTGCGAATGTAGATATTGGTGGACCTGGCGGTATGAATATCGCGGAAGGCGATTACCTGCCGATCGTGCGCGTCGCACCGATTTATCCTGCTCGAGCATTGTCGCGCGGGGTCGAGGGATATGTCGATATGAGCTTTACGGTGACAACGGCAGGAACAGTTAAAGATCCGATCGTATTGTTTTCCACCAGCAGCTTGTTTGAGCGTGCTGCAACACGGGCCGTGCTGAAGTTCAAGTACAAACCCCGGGTGGTGGACGGCGTGCCGGTTGAGGTAGACGGCGTCAAGACGCGCATCTCATTCCAGATTGAAGAATAACCAGATAGAGCGGGACTTTAAGAAGGATTAAATTGATATGAACATCAAGAACCGTTTTATTAGCGGGATCATTTTGTCACTGGTTTGCGGAATCTTCGCCGTGGGGCCAGCCTATGCGGCCCAGGACGAGGATGAAGAGCGTTCCTCGAAACAAAAGACGAAACAAGCGCAGGCGGTAAGCAAAGAGGTCTACGACCGAATTGAGAAAGCGCAGTTATTGATCGATGAGGATGACGATCAGGGTGCATTGAAAATCCTTAATGCACTCCTCAACAAGAAAAATATCACCGAGTATGAGCAACAGAACGTGCTGAATTACATCGGTTTCGTCAACTACAACCTGGAGAATATTCCACAAGCTATAGACGCCTACGAGCGCATGCTGCAAATTCCGAGCCTGGAATTGCAGGTCAGAAAACAAACCGTCTACACGCTCGCGCAGCTGATGACGATGGAGGAGAAGTACGCTCAGGCGATTACCTTGCTCGATGAGTGGTTTGTTCTGGAAACCAACCCTGCTTCCGACCCTTATATTCTTTATGCTCAGAACCTGTACCAGATCAATCGTTATGCGGACATGGTGAAACCGATCGAAAGTGCCATTGCCGTCGCCGCGAAGCGTGAGCTGCCGGCGAAGGAAGATTGGTATGTTCTTTTGAATTTTGCCTATTTCCAGCAGGAGAATTACGAAAAGGTTCGTGACATTCAGAAGATTCTTTTGGTTAACTGGCCGAAAAAACGCTACTGGTTTTCGCTGGCAGGCGCTTATACGGAATTGGGGGAAGACAATAACCTGATGGGTGCCTACGACGCAGCGCACACTCAAGGCTTGCTTGAAAGTGAATCAGAGTTCCTGACCATGGCGCAGCTGTATATGCAGCATGAAGTGCCGTACAAGGCCGGAATGTTGATAGAAAAAGAAATGGCCAGCGGCAGGGTGGAAAAAAATGCCAAGAATTATCGACTCCTGTCCCAGGCATGGACACTCGCCAGTGAAGACGAGAAGTCGGTTCCTGCGCTACAGGCGGCGGCTAAGCTCAGCGATGAGGGTGAATTGAATCTGCGGCTCGGCAACGCACATCTGAATCTCGGGCAATATGATGAGTGCGTCATAGCGATAAAAGAAGGCATCAGAAAAGGCGGCATAAAGAGCCCGGACAATGCGCAGATATCGCTG
>QNFK01000127.1 GCA_003645495.1 Gammaproteobacteria bacterium | reverse complement strand
TCGAATATCATGCACCACTATCCACAGGACAAGTATGTAGCAGCGTCTATGGCCTTGTTTGCATCTATCGCGTTGATGTTTTGGTATATCCTGCGTCTCTTCATGAGCCGCAACTAGACGCCTAAAATTAGTTGATGATGTGCGGAGGTCGGCTTGCCGGCCTCCGCATTTTTTGTGGCCAACAAGTCTGTATAATCCACCGAACTTCTGCACGGAACCCAACATGACTGAAGGCTCGTCGACCATCCACCGTTTTTGTCCACGGTGGCCTTCTATACCGACCCTGCTGGCGCTCGTTCTGTTCGCCGCTACGCCTTCCCTCGCCCAGGAAGATAGTGTTTTCGATCCTATCGCTGCCAGTGGGCAACTTGACCAGTTGCGCGACCAGCTGGGCGTAGAAACCGTAGACTCTCAATTCCTGACGACCGCCAGGTCAATGGTCGCTATCCTGGACAGCGCTGCGGGTGTCTGCCTGCAGGAAACCACCACAGAACGTGAACGTCTGGAAACGCGTTTCGAACCGCTCAAAGATGTCGACGCCGACGTCGCACCTGCGGTATTCGACCAGCGCAACGAGATTCGCAAGCTCCTCGACGAAGTGATTGCGCGACAGGCGCAGTGCAACAGCACCAAGGACTACACTCAGGAACTGCTTACGCGTATCAGTGCGCGGCAAAATCAATTGTCGCAACAGTATCTGTCCAATCGTGGCAAATCTGTCTTCGCTTTATTTTCTGAGCTGCCACAACGAATTAAAACATGGCCTGCGCGAATTCGCGGCTCAGTTGACCTGATTTTGAATGAGGGTGTAACACCCTTTTTGCTGTTCTGGCTTTTGATCATTGCCGGTAGCGTCGCGGCAATTCTCGGCCTGTTTTTCCGCCAGCGATTCAATAACTGGTTTGCAGCGGCTGGGGGCAGCGATGCGCCAGCGCAAATGAAATATTTGTTTCCGAAACCGCTCGCGCAGTATTCGCCGTTGTTATTTGAGGGCCTGGCACTTTTTGCAGTACTGATGCTGTCGTTGAACGAGCCGAGCCTCCAGTTCTCTGTCGTTCGAATTGCCGCCGGAATCTTTTTGTATGGCCTTGGATGTGTGGTCATCGACTGGGCGACCGGACCTTTGTCGCCATCAGCACGAGTAAAGGGGCTGATTCCCGATCACGTTGCTCCTCTGCGCCTGCGCCTGCGCCTTTTCACGCTGACGCTGGTCGCCAGCTTCGTCGTTCTCGGCACGAAATGGCTGGCTATTCGCAATGTTGATCCCGATGTTAGTGGCAGGGCAACAATGATTTTTCTCGTTGCGGTGTCCCTGTTATCCGTACTGGCCTACATCCGACGCATTCCCGGGGTCCAGGGACGCATACGTCTGATTCGCTACTCCGGAGCAATTGCGCTGGTGGTGGGTATCTTCTCGCTGCTCCTCGGCTACCAGAATTTTGCCGGATACCTTGTGCATGGCGTTACCCGGACTGGACTGGCCCTTGCAGTACTGTGGATCTTGCTGTGGGTTGTCTTTGCTGCCTTTGACTACCTGATGAATGAGGAAACAGCGACGGCAGCTCATTGGCGCAGTAATCTTGGCGTCAGCGCGAGAGCGTCACGCACCGGGTTCGGTGTAGTGCAACTGGTCGCGGACCTGGTGATCTGGATCAGTTTTGTGGTCTACATTATCTATGTCTGGGATGAGGCTGGCACTACGCTCGAGTCGCTGGTCGATCTGGTCGTGCTCGGCGGTAGGGTCGGCAATATACAACTGGTGCCCCTGGATATTATCGGCGGAATGCTGGTATTTGCCGCGCTAATCGTCGTCATTGGCTGGACAAAGCGCTGGATCGATCGTCGCTGGCTGCAACATATCGTTACCGAACGCGGCGCGCGCGAAGCACTGACCACCCTCTTCGGTTATGTCGGCTTCATTCTGGCTCTTTTGATTGGCCTGACCCAGGCGGGCGTAGACCTCGGCGGCCTGGTCTGGGTTAGTAGCGCACTGGCACTCGGTCTCGGTTTTGGCATGCAGGAAATCGCCAACAATTTCGTTTCGGGATTAATACTGCTGTTCGAACGACCGATCAGGGCGGGTGATTTCGTCACCGTTGGTGATGTAGAAGGCTACGTTCGCCGGATTCGCATCCGGGCGACTGAAATTGAAACGCTTGATAACCAGAATGTACTCGTACCGAATTCGGAACTCATTTCGGGCCAGGTCACTAACTGGGTATTGCGCGATACCTATGGGCGACTGCGTATCACCGTCGGTGTCGCCTACGGATCGGACGTGGAAAAGGTAAAGGAAATTCTCGAAACAGTAGCGTGCGCGCATCCGGAAGTCATTACTGATGGACGCGCGCCGGCGCCGCGTGCCTTGTTTTGGGGTTTCGGTGACAGTTCACTCGATTTCGAACTGCGTGTTCGTATTGACAGAATTGACCGACGCTTCTCAGTAAAAAGTGACATCAACTTTGAGATTGACAAGGCGTTCCGCGATGCGGGCATTACGATACCTTTCCCGCAACGGGATCTGCACCTCATTTCATACCCCGAACAACAGGCCAAAATAGCGCCGGTTACAAGAACGAAACAGGTTGACCCAAACAAAACAGGCGTGTTTCAGCAGCCCGATAGTGTTACGCGCAGCCATCGGGAAGATATTGATATTTCGGCAGAACTGGATGACGTCTGGACTGCTATCACCGATATCGACTGGATCAAACGCTGGCTCGCCAGTGACGGAGAATTTACACCGCAAATTGGCGGCCGCTTCGCATTGACGCTGCGCGACGGTACGGAACTGAACGGCCGCATAGATATATTCCTGCCACCGTGGCGAATGCGTATGGTCGTAGCACTACGTGAAGGCGATGAATTGCTCGCCAGCGGTCCGGCGACGATTGAGTTCTCGCTCCTCAAAGCCAAGAAGAAAACACGGTTGTCAGTTTCGGTGTCCGGGATTCCCGCGACGGAAGACTGGGAAGAAGACTATCGACGTTCCGAGGACCGGTGGCACGATGGTCTGGTGGAGTTGCAGGAACTATTGCAGGGCGGATAGGATTCATAAACACGTGGGGGCGGCATCCTGCCGCGATTTATTTCAATCGCGGCGTCTTCGATTTTGAGCAAGTCATGATACTGAATCGGGCACTATAATTGAGAATGCCGCTCCCACGGGGTAATCAGGCTGCTGCTGGCTCCAGCTTCTCAATCCCACCCATGTATGGCAGCAATACTTCAGGCACAACTACAGTGCCATCCGCCTGCTGATAATTTTCCAGGATAGCGATCAACGCACGGCCCGCGGCAACGCCTGATCCATTCAGCGTGTGCAAAAGCTCAGGTTTACCACTGTCCGGGTTTCTCCAGCGGGCCCGCATGCGGCGCGCCTGAAAATCCAGGTAGTTACTGCAGGATGAAATCTCGCGATACGCCTGTTGCCCCGGCAACCAGACTTCCAGGTCATAGGTCTTGTGCGAACCGAAACCCACATCGCCGCAACACAGGATGACTTTTCTGTAGGGCAATCCCAGTCGCTCCAGGATTGACTCGGCATGCCCGGTCAATTCCTCAAGGGCAGCATCCGACGTAGCCGGATCCACGAATTGCACCAACTCAACTTTCTCAAACTGGTGCTGGCGAATCATGCCACGAGTATCTCTGCCGTAAGATCCTGCCTCCGATCTGAAACAGGGAGTATGTGCGACATAGCGCATTGGCATCTCCCCGGCATCGAGAATACTGTCCCGTGCCAGGTTGGTAACCGGCACCTCTGCAGTCGGGATCAGGAAGAATGGCGGATCGTCTGTCGTTTTGAATAAATCAGCTTCGAATTTCGGCAGCTGCCCCGTTCCGACCAAAGCATCGGACTGCACCAGGTAGGGAACATAAACTTCTTCGTACCCGTGTTCGCTCGTATGCGTATCAAGCATGAACTGAATCAGCGCCCGCTGCAGCCTGGCAAGCGGCCCACGCAAAACAGAAAAACGTGAACCGGAGATACGACTCGCTGCTTCGAAATCCAGCATGGCCAGACCAGAGCCCAGGTCGACATGGTCAAGCGGCTCGAAATCGAATTCGGGCAGGTCACCCCATTTTAGAACTTCGCGATTTTCCGTTTCATCGCAACCATCCGGAACATCATCGTGCAGTAAGTTGGGCAAGCCCAATTCAATATCTATCAATTCCGCCTGCACCAATTGCAGCTTGTTCTCGGCGCCCTCGAGTCGATCACCGAGGTCTTTGACTGCAGCAAGCAAAGGTTCTACATCCTCGCCCTGCGCTTTCGCTTTGCCAATACTTTTCGCACTGGCGTTCCGCTCAGCCCGAAGAGACTCGACTGCCACCTGCACAGCTTTTCGCTGCTCTTCCAGTACAAGGTAGGCATCGGCATCGAACGTGAAATTGCGTCGCGCAAGATTTTTCGCGACCTCGCCCGCCGAATTCCTGAGTAATTTTGCATCAATCATGATCGTTATCTTTTTTGTGCTGTTGTTGCTGCTTGTTTCGCCTGGCCATCTCAGCCAGTTTCTCGCCGATCTTCAACTCCAGACCACGCGGCACGGGATGATAATACTTACGCTGCGGCATGTCGTCGGGAAAATACGTCTCACCCGCGGCAAATGCGCCCTCCTCATCATGCGCGTAACGATAATCTTCGCCATAGCCGAGCTCTTTCATCAGGCGGGTCGGCGAATTGCGCAGATGCAACGGCACCTCCAGCGAGCCGAATTCCCGTGCATCGGCAGCTGCAGATTTCGCCGCTTTGTATACCGCATTGCTCTTCGCCGCGCAGGCAAGGAAAACAGCGGCCTGTGCCAGTGCGAGCTCGCCCTCCGGGCTGCCCAGGCGTTCAACCGTCTCCCAGGCGTCCAGGCAGATTCGCAGCGCGCGTGGATCTGCGTTGCCAATATCCTCGGATGCCATCCGGATCATCCGCCGCGCCACGTACAGCGGATCACAGCCACCATCGAGCATGCGCATCAGCCAGTAAAGGGTGGCATCGGGGTCTGATCCGCGTACTGATTTGTGCAGGGCGGATATCTGATCGTAGAAATATTCACCTTTCTTGTCGAATCGGCGACGGCTGCCCTGTGCGACGTCTTTTGCCACTACCGCATCTATATTACGGCCAGCATCGTTCTCGGGCGCGAGGTCCGCAGCCAGCTCAAGCAAATTCAGTGCGCGGCGCGCATCACCGTCTGCAGCCAGCACGATGAGTTCCAACGCGTTGTCGTCAATACTGAGCTCCAATGCACCCAGACCAGTATTCGATTCCGTCAGTGCACGACGCAGGATATCTTCGAGTGCTGCAGCCTCCAGAGATTTGAGTACATAGACACGCGCTCGCGACAGCAACGCGTTATTCAGTTCGAAGGAAGGGTTCTCTGTGGTCGCACCTATGAAGGTGAGCGTACCGTCTTCAACGAACGGCAAAAAACCGTCTTGCTGCGCCTTGTTGAATCGATGCACCTCGTCAAGGAACAGCACCGTCGATCGACCCTGTGCCTCTTTATAATCTTTCGCTTCTGCAACTGCAGCACGGATGTCTTTTATCCCGGCCATAACCGCGGACAACGCAATGAAATGAGCGTCCGTCGTTTCGGCAATCATGCGAGCTAATGTGGTCTTGCCAGTTCCGGGAGGACCCCAGAAAATCATCGAATGAACGCGGCCCTGCTCGATAGCCTGTCGCAGCGGCTTGCCCGTTGCCAAAAGGTGCTGCTGACCAAAGAAGTTATCCAGGCTGGTCGGTCGCATGCGATCGGCCAGCGGGCGAGACAAGTCATCACCCGGCTTCGCAGTTTGTTCCTGTGCAAATAAATCAGCCAATTCGATTCTGCAGCTGCTTCTCAACCCGCATGCTCCAGCCACCCACTCCGGCCCATGCGATCAGTATGCCAACAACAATACCAAGCAGGTCAGCGAGGAGATCATTCCATTCCGCCGTGCGGTACGAAATCATGCGCTGGCATATTTCGATCAGCGCACCAAATGCAAGCAAGCCCACCACGAGCTTCCAATACGCCGCACGTGCGTACTGGCCGGAGAACCAAAGCGCCAGCACCGCGAACGTAATGCCGTGCAGCCACTTGTCCGACAGACTCCATACTTTGCCCGGGTCCTGCGGCCAGAGCCAGATCGCCGGAATGATAGCGAGCGTCAAAACGCTTGCGAGC
>QNFK01000126.1 GCA_003645495.1 Gammaproteobacteria bacterium | reverse complement strand
TCCAATAAAATACGCACTCAGAAAGTGTAGCCAACCACGCTTACTCAGCGATCAAGAATTGAAGCAAGGTCACTTTGGAGCCCGTCCCGACGGTCGACAAACAAAAAAGGGCATGTTTTCAACATGCCCTTTTTTGTTTGTAAAACATCAACCCACTACACCCGCACAAAAGAACCGCCCCTGCACCTGCTCTTGTCTCAGCGACCAGCCCCAATCAATCCTCGACCAGAAAACTCCGCAACTGATCCGAGCGGGTAGGATGCCGCAACTTACGCAATGCCTTCGCCTCAATCTGACGAATACGCTCTCGCGTGACGTCGAACTGCTTGCCAACTTCCTCCAGCGTGTGGTCCGTATTCATATCAATACCGAAACGCATTCTTAGCACCTTGGCTTCCCGTGGCGTCAAACCCGCCAATACGGAATGTGTCGTTTCTTTAAGACCTGACGAGGTCGCCGAATCTACCGGCGAGTGCACTGTCTGGTCTTCGATGAAATCACCGAGATGTGAATCTTCATCATCACCGATCGGGGTTTCCATGGAAATCGGCTCTTTTGCGATCTTCAGCACTTTGCGAACCTTGTCTTCGGGCATTTCCATGCGCTCGGCAAGCTCATCAGGCAGCGGCTCACGACCCATCTCCTGCAACATTTGTCGCGAGATGCGATTCAGCTTGTTAATCGTCTCTATCATGTGCACCGGAATACGGATGGTGCGGGCCTGGTCAGCAATTGAACGGGTTATAGCCTGGCGAATCCACCAGGTCGCATAAGTAGAGAACTTGTAACCGCGACGGTATTCAAATTTATCTACTGCTTTCATCAGGCCGATATTGCCCTCCTGGATCAGATCCAGGAACTGCAGGCCACGATTGGTGTATTTCTTCGCAATTGAAATTACGAGGCGAAGATTAGCCTCGACCATTTCTTTCTTGGCTCTGCGAGCTTTTGCTTCACCAATCGACATCTGACGATTGATCTCTTTGATATCGGCGATCTTGAGATTTGTCAGCGTCTCTACCGCGAGTAGTTTTCGCTGCGCACGCAGAATGTCGTCCCTGAGCTTCGCCAGTGTTGACGAATGCTTGCGCTTGGCGCGAATGTGTTTCTCGATCCAGCCAAGATCTGTCTCGCTCTTCGGGAAGCTGGCGAGAAAATCCTTCCTCGGCATACCCGCATCGCGCACACAGATCTGCATGATTTGCCGTTCCTGTGTTCGCAGCACCGCTACCGAGCCGCGCAAATTTCTGACCAGCGCGTCGGTGAGCTTCGGCGCAAGTTTGATCTCCATGACCTGATCAGCCAGCTCGCTCTGAACTTTGATCGTTTTCTTGTCACGAGAGCCGTATTTTTCGAGCGCTGTCAGCGAGCGCTTGTACAAGCGTCTGATCGTCCTCGAACGTGCGGCGACTTCTTCGGGATCCGGCCCGGTGTCGATGACCTCTTCTTCATCATCATCGCTGTTGTCGTCCGATTTGGTCATCGGCGATTTGATTTCGTCAGGCGCGTTTGGATCAATAAAGCCAACGACGAAATCCTGCATGCGGGTTTCGCCTGCGCCAACTGCCTCGCTTACCTCGAGCAGTCGCTCAATGGTGGGAGGAAAATGCGCCATGTGGTATTTGACCTGGTTCAGGCCATCCTCGATACGCTTGGCAATATCAATCTCACCCTGGCGCGTCAACAATTCAACAGTACCCATCTCACGCATGTACATGCGCACAGGATCCGTAGTACGTCCAAACTCGGCATCAACGCTGGCCAGCGCAGCTTCTGCTTCCTCTGCGGCATCCTCATCATCGCTCGAGCCGGCATTCTCGGACATCAACAATGTTTCGGGATCCGGCGCCTTCTCGTGAACGGCGATACCCATGTCATTAATCATGTTGACGATTTCTTCAATCTGTTCCGGATCGACGATATCGTTAGGCAGGTGGTCATTGACCTCCGCATACGTCAGGTAGCCTTGCTCCTTGCCGCGGGCAATCAACGCTTTCAACTGCTGTGCCTGTTTGCTGCTGTTGCTAGATGCTGGTCGTGAATCCGTCAAAACGTAGTTCCTTCATTCTAAAAATGCCAACCCACAATTATACTGGTTTGACTGTGCCTGATCCATATATATCCGCTGATAAATATGGCCCTATGCCGAGCTTCTCCCAAGTCCGCGCAGCTCGCCTCGTTCGTCATCAGATAGCGAGCTAAGTCTTTCTTTTTCAATAAGAAAACTGATTCTTTCACGTTCTCCGGCGAGCTCCAGCTGGCCGATACAATCGGTCAGTTCCGCCGCGGCGTCGAAATCCTCCGCGGTTGGTATCTCTACAGCGGCCAGTTTGCCAAGGTGCCGGCCCTCCTCATGGGTACGGTAACGCTCAAGCAATCCAGCTGTACTCATATTGGGTTCGGCATGCACAGTTTCAATGAGGTCACGCAGTAAATCCGTACCGGGCTTTGTCACGCCAGCGAGGCGCTCGACATGCAGCTTTCTGGCAGCCTCCGGATGATGCAGAAGCAGGGTGATTGCGCGTCTCACGATGGATGGCTTGCCTGTCCCGCCTTGCGGTCTGGATCGCAGCCGGGTCGTGGCAGTCTGTTTGTCCTGCCTGGTTGCCGGCACATCCTTTGCCAGGATGGTGTCGAGCTTGCTTGCCGAGAGGCCCACCGAGTCGGCGAGCCGTTCAATCAACAGCTCCTTGTAGACACCTGCGGGAATCCTGCTGACCAGCGGTTTGGCAAGTTCGGCCAGCCGGGCACGGCCGTCTACCGAGCTCATATCCACCTGAGCGCAGAGTTCATTGATGAGAAAATCTGACAAAGGTACAGCTTCATGCACTTCTTTCTCGAAAGCACTCGCATCGTTTTCCTGTACGTAGGAATCCGGGTCCTGACCATCAGGCAAAAACACAAAGCGAATTTGCCGTCCATCCCTTATCTGTGGCAGAGCGTTTTCCAGCGCGCGCCACGCGGCAGCGCGTCCGGCACGATCGCCGTCGAAACAAAAACTGATTTCGTCGCAAATGCGAAACAGTCGATTCAGGTGTTCATCTGTCGTTGCCGTGCCGAGTGTTGCCGTCGCGTAATCAATGCCATGACGTGCAAGCCCGACCACATCCATATAGCCTTCAACCACAACCAGACGTTCAATATTGCGTAGCGCCTGGCGCGCCTCGTACAAACCGTAAAGTTCCCGGCCTTTATGAAACAGCACGGTCTCCGGAGAGTTCAGGTACTTGGGTTCGTCGTTGCCGAGCCCGCGACCGCCGAAACCGATAGTCCTGCCACGCGAATCCTTGATCGGGAACATAAGGCGATCACGGAAACGGTCATAGTGCTGGCCATTGTCTTTGCGAATAATCATGCCGATGGCAAGGAGTCGTTCTGTAGCCTCTTTCGACGTGCCGAATTTATCGAGCAGGTGGCTCCAGCCTGATGGGGCATAACCAATACCGAATCGTTTTGCGGTGGCGCCATCGATTCCGCGTGCTTTCAGGTAATCAACGGCCGGTTGATGGTTTTTCAGCTGGGCCTGAAAATCCAGTTCGATTTTGCGCGTGAGCTCAAACAGCTCATCGAATTTCCGTGTTGGTCGCTGGCTCTCATCGCGAGGGACATCGACGCCGAGCATACTCGCAACGCTTTCGACTGCCTCAACAAACGTCAGGTGATCATGCTCCATCAGGAAACTGATGGCGGTGCCATGTGCGCCGCAACCAAAACAGTGATAGAAACCTTTCGCGGGGCTGACAGTGAAGGAGGGTGTTTTCTCGCCATGAAACGGGCAGCACGCCTTGAACTCGCGGCCGGCTTTCTTGAGCTGAATTCTGTGGCCGAGCACTTCGACGATATCGGCTCTCGCGATAAGCTCATCGATGAAATGCTGTGGTATCAGTCCGCTCATTCCTTTAGAAACTTGTCATTGCTACTAGATTGACCGTTGGTAGTTGATCTAACGGGTTCCCGACCCGGCGGGGGCTACCCCAACACCTTATTATTCTTATTTTTAGCAGGCCGCGAACCCGGGGTTGGTCTTCTTAGCATAGCCAAAAAAACTACAGATGCCAGTGGTATCTGGCTGCGGCCGCTATTCCGGACTACTGCGGACTACTGATTGAGACGTGCTTTAACTTTTGCCCCGACAGCGCCCATATCGGCGCGGCCCTGAGCTTTGGTTTTGACCTGGCCCATAACCTTGCCCATATCGCGGATGCTCGTTGCTCCGCTATCAGCGATAGCCTGGTCAATCATTTCGTCCAGCTCGGCAGCAGATAACTGCTCTGGCAGGTAAGTCTCCAGTACGGCGATTTCGGCCAGTTCAATTTCTGCAAGGTCTTCACGATTGCCGTCGCGGAACTGGCTGACAGAGTCGCGGCGTTGTTTGACCATCTTGTTCAGGATGTCGAGCACCCTGGCGTCGTCGAGTTCAATTCGCTCGTCAATTTCAATTTGTTTGAATGCAGCAAGCGCAAGTCGCACCACTTTGAGCCGGTCTTTGTCACCGGCCTTCATGGCGCTTTTCATGTCTTCCTGGAACTGGCCCTTGAGAGTCATTGCCGACCTGATGGGTGCTGAGACGGGCTCAGTAGAGGCGCTTACGCCGTGAAACTTCGCGGGATATACGCTTCAGGTGGCGTTTAACAGCTGCTGCTTTCTTACGCTTGCGTTCCTGGGTCGGTTTTTCGTAAAACTCACGACGGCGAAGTTCAGTCAGAACTCCCGCTTTCTCACAGGCGCGTTTGAAGCGACGCAGGGCTGCGTCGAAATACTCATTCTCTTTTATACGAACACTCGGCATACGATTTACTTTTCTTGGCGTCAAAGACAAAGAAACCCGGCACATGGCCGGGACTGAGCCGCACATGATATCGGGACCGATGGCTGTTTGCAAAGCAAAATAGCGGAATTTCACCTGTTTTCGGCGCTCCCTGGGGTACTATGCGCCGCCTATGCAGGTACTGGGACTGGAAACAAGTTGCGATGAGACCGGGGTGGCGCTGTTTGACACCGAACGGGGCATCGTTGCGCAGGCGCTGCACAGCCAGATCGAGCTGCACGCCGTATATGGTGGCGTTGTGCCGGAAATCGCCTCCAGAGACCATATTCGCCGCCTGCTGCCACTCGTCCGCGAGGTGCTGAATGAGGCCGGCACAGAGCATCCGGACGCGATTGCGTATACGGCCGGCCCTGGTCTGGTCGGCGCCCTGATGGTGGCTGGCGGGCTGGCTAATGGCCTGGCGCTGGCCTGGGATTGCCCGGTAATTCCCGTACACCACATGGAGGGGCACCTGCTGGCAGTCATGCTGGAAGACGATCCGCCGGCTTATCCGTTTCTCGCTTTGCTGGTGTCAGGCGGACATACCATGCTCGTGTCAGTCAGTGCGCTTGGTGATTATCGTGTGCTTGGCTCCACACTGGACGACGCTGTTGGCGAGGCATTCGACAAAACAGCGAAACTGCTGGGGCTGGAGTACCCCGGCGGGCCAGCGCTCGCGCAGTTGGCTACCGCGGGCGCTGAAGATGCGTACAGGTTTCCACGGCCAATGCTGAACAAGGAAGGACTGGATTTCAGCTTTAGCGGTCTGAAAACCGCAGTGATGCTTGTAGTGCGCAAGGCACGGGCAGATGGTGAAATTGAAGCAGTTCGCGCAGATATTGCCGCATCGTTCCAGAGAGCTGCGATTGACACACTGGTAGCAAAAACTTTGCGGGCAGCAAAGTCCGAAAAACTCGATCGCGTGGTCGTTGCTGGTGGGGTGGGCGCAAATCAACTGCTGCGTACTGAACTTGCGGCACGATTTTCCGGGCGGGTCTGTTACCCACGCCCGGATCTTTGCACTGATAATGGCGCCATGATCGCGCTCGCTGGCGCAATGCGTCTTGCCGACGGCGAAAAAGCAGATAACATTCAGGCACTGGCGCGCTGGTCACTCGAAACACTGGCGCGCCCACAAACAACTAGCCCGGACTATTCATGAATCGCCGCGATGATTGCGCAGAGCATTGTCCGCACACGGGATTTTCCGACCGAGCGGAATACCAGTGTGTATTCCCGAGAGAGGAAAATCCCGTGTGCGGACAATGCTCTGCGCGCCGTGAGGATTGTCGCCAGACAAGCCGAGGAAGTACTCCTGGGGTGCAATCATCGCGGCGATTCATGAATAGTCCGGGCTAGGTGTGTGTGG
>QNFK01000125.1 GCA_003645495.1 Gammaproteobacteria bacterium | reverse complement strand
CTTGTATTCTGCTCGCCGGTTGCTCGCCATCGCAGCCGAGAAACTCCGGCGTCTACATGTTGATAGATACATCCGGCACCTATCGCGAAGAGATGCAGAAGGCTGAACAGATCATTCGCTATACGCTCTCTCGACTCGATGCGACCGATTCTATGGCCGTCGCCCGGGTCGATACCGGCAGCTTCAGTGAAAAAGACATCGTCGCAAAAATCACTTTTGATGACCGACCGAGCACGATTAACCGACAGAAACGCGTTTTTGCGGAGCAGATCAAAACCTTTGTAGATACGGAAAGCTCGTCACCCTACACCGACATCACGGGTGGCTTGCTGCAGGCCGTGGAATACCTGAACGAAAAAGGACCAGCGGCAAAGACCATACTGATTTTCTCCGATCTTAAGGAAGATCTTCAGGACGGCTATATCCGCGACATAGAATTTGACCTCGATGGTTTCAACATCATTGCATTGAACGTCACAAAGCTGCGTTCGGACAATATCGATCCGCGGGAATACCTGGCCCGACTCGATCATTGGCAAACGAAAGTCGAGAAGTCCGGTGGCCGTTGGCAGGTGATCAATGACCTGGAGGGGCTTGAGGGCCTTCTATAAACGAAATATGTGATCTGTCATTGATCGGTCGCCGAATTGCGGCGAAGTCGACGTAGCCAACCCGCATCAAGATGCGGGAGGTGCTCCAGCGCCAGCTGCGCATCACCATCATTGTGAAAAATGGTCCGCCACAAGTCGTGCAGAGTAATGCCATGTCCCGGGCGATCGATCAGGTCAATGGTATCGCCACATTGTAAGGCACCCTCTTCTACAACTCTGAGATACATGCCCAGACGCCCGCTATCAAGGAATCGTTTCGGAAACGACTTATCACCCATTCGAATGCCGAGCTTGAAGCATGGAAGACGTGGTTGCGTGACCGTGACAATGGCGGTGCCCATTTTGTAGCTATCGCCAATTACCACTTCATTCTCGGACAGGCCGGCAACCGTCAGGTTTTCACCGAATTGTGCATCTTCCAGCGCGTCAACGCCCAGCTCTTTTGCCCAGTACAGGTAGTGCTCCTGCGAGTAAGCATAGATCGCTTTGTCGCGCCCACCATGCACGGTCAAATCTGCCTGGCCATCGCCGGCCAGGTTGAACGACTTAACTTCTACACTACCCTCTACCCGTGACTTAAAGATTCCTGTATGCACGGTTTTGCCATCGACATTTATCGATGTTGGTCCGCCAACACACACCTTGGCAATTCGCATAGTCATCCCGCACGTTTCCGTTTCGTATCAAACTGACGTCCGCTCAACGCCGCCGGTTCCTGTAACTCCTTGCGCCACATTTCGCCGCGAAGAACGCCACCCGCCTTACGTATATATCTAATCAATGAAGAAACATGCTCATCTGAACAATTGTCGTTAATCACAGCACGCCACGTACGTTTGAATCCACGTTTGGTTATTCGAACCGGAACCAGCCCGTCTCTGTTGTCCAGATCATTGAAAGCCCAACCTGCCAAAACTGCTATGCCCTGCCCTGACCTGGCCAGCTCAACAATGGCCTCGGTCATTCTCACCTGCATAATCTGCGCGGGTGTAATTCCGGCCGGATAGAGGACCTCCTCCAGGACGGCATGCTTGTTTCCCGTATAGAGGATCAGCGTTTGATCGCTGAAGTTGGACGGATTCAGGTAACGCCGGGTCGAGTACGGATGCTCAACACTCATTACCGCGTAGAGTTCATCGGTGAACAACTCCTGTTCTGCAAAACCCGAATCAACCGAGGGATTGCTCACGATCGCAATATCCACTTGATCGCTGATCAGTGCAGCATATGGATCCTCTGTTGCTTCCGGCACAACATCGACTGTCAGCGCAGGATGGGCCAGGCGCATATCACGAATTACGAAAGGTAACCATCGATAACAAGTATAACATTGGGTCGCGATATGCAGGCTGCCATCGCGCTGTTCAAGCAGGCGAGTAATGTCCGCTTTCGTCTCATCAAGCAAACGGCTGGAAGCCTCGGCCGCTTCGATCAGGCGATCGCCAATCGCCGTAGGGCGCATCTGTCCGTCTTTACGTATGAACAGATCCGCGCCGATGCGGGCCTGAATATTTGCCAGTCTTTGACTGGCCGCCGGTTGCGATACATGCATGCGTCGGGCCGCTGACGTCAACGAACCATTTTCGGCAATCAGGCGGACCAGGTTCAGGTCTTTATTTTCGATGTTCCAGGACATAATCTTTACTTATGATTCCATAAGTATTATTGACTGCACTTATTTAATACTAATTGTTATTGTTCCCAATGAAAACCCTTCCCTGATATTTTCACTGAGGATTTATGACATGCGCAAGAACGCCCTTCCCTTTCTGTTTGCCTGGTTCCTGATCTGCGCGATTGCTGCACCTGGCACAATTTATGCGGCCGATTTGCAAATAGAGCGGCTAACCTGGGCGGGAGTGAAACTGGTATCGGAAAATACGACCGTATTTATCGACGCAGTCGGCAAAGACCTGTGGGATGGCAATGCGCCTGAGGGCCTTGTTCCGGTAACGGCCGACACGGATCGGCGCTATGCACTGGTTTCGCATGTTCACAATGACCATTTTGATGTCGACACTTTGCAGGAGGTGCTGGGCGACCGGGGTTACGTTATCTGTCACGAGTCAGTCGCCACCTACATTGCTTCCCGGGGATTAAAAGTCATTCCCGTGAAAACCTACTCACCAGTATCCCGAGGTGGCTTCCTGTTTACCGCAGTTCCCGCTGAGGATGGGCTCGGCGAGGAGCAGGTTAGCTGGGTAATTTCCATCGATGACAAACGATTCCTGCACGCGGGAGACACCCTGTGGCACGGCAAATGGCCACTGATTGGCAATCAATTTGGTCCATTCGATGCCGTTTTCCTGCCCGTTAACGGCGCTCGCGTATTGCGCGAGCCGATGCCGGAAACGCCGGCGGTAATGACGCCATCACAAGCTGTAGATGCCGCTATTCTGTTACGCGCAGAGATTCTCATACCCATACATTACGGGCTGAATGACCCGCCGTACTACCAGGAAGTCGATAGTCCCATTGTCACTCTGGCCCAGGAAGCGGAGCGTCGAAATATTAGCGTACGCAACCTGCTGCCCGGTGAAAGCATCTCGCTCAACGATTAGCGATCCGTTTCAGGCGAAATTTGAGGCGACCCAAATGTAGCGCGGTTGCACTTGCGAGTGCGCCTGTGGAAAATAGCTTCTCCTGCCATACTTTCGGGCTACTGGAGATTCAATATGCACAGGCTTTTCGTTTTTTTGGCAACGTTGACTTTGATCGCGTGTAACTCGGAGCCGGTTGCCACAACTCAAACCGAAACCGTCGCACCGCAGGAGTCACAACTGGCGACAGTGCTCGACGCTCAGCCCGAGAAAGTCAAAGCGCGTTATCAATACCGTCACCCGCAGGAAACACTGGAATTCTTTGGTATTGAACCTGGAATGACAGTCATGGAGGCATTGCCTGGCGGTGGCTGGTATTCCAAGATCCTCTTGCC
Source organism: Gammaproteobacteria bacterium (assembly GCA_003645495.1). Classification (GTDB taxonomy): domain Bacteria; phylum Pseudomonadota; class Gammaproteobacteria; order Steroidobacterales; family Woeseiaceae; genus SZUA-117. Next base: position 2,641 of record QNFK01000125.1, on the reverse strand, counting down.
CTACCTTGGCAAAGACGGACATTTGATTGGCGCCGACTATGATTTGGACATGTATGCGGCGTTCGGCTTCTACGACGACGAAAGGTTGGAGAAACTGAAGACCTGGGTAACCGACTGGACAGCCGACGCGGAATCCTGGCGCGATGACGACAGCGCCTCGGTATCGGCATTTGTTTTGGGGTCGATGCCCGGTGATTTGGCTGGCAGCGCCGATGCCGTGTTATTTATCCGCGCATTGCACAACCTGAATAATTACGAAAGTGACGGCGGATATTTGACAGCGGCACTGGCGGACGCATACACACTGCTGAAGCCGGGCGGAATTGTCGGCGTCGTGCAGCATCAAAGCAGCGATGAAATGTCCGATGAGTGGGCGGATGGTTCAAACGGTTACCTGAAAAAGAGCCTGGTGGTCGAGAGTATGGAATCGGCCGGTTTCGAGTTTGTATCCGCCAGCAGCATGAATGAGAACAGCAATGACCGTCCGGGTGAAGAAGATTTCGTTTGGCGATTGCCGCCGTCCTTTGACGGCAGTGAAGATGATTCCGGGAAACGCGATGCAATGCAGGCTATCGGCGAATCGAATCGAATGACTTTGAAGTTTCGCAAGCCAGAATAAACCAAAAAGGAGCTGACATGCGACGTTTTATTCCTGGCATCGTATTTCTTGCATCGTTTGTGCTCAGCCAGCCACTTGCTGCGCAAAGTAACGTTGCGTTTGCGCCGGAGGTTTATGCGACACATCGCGCTAACCTGATTAATGAGATTGGTGATGGCGCGGCGATTATTCCATCGCGCCACCTGGTCGGCGAAGTCAGTTGGGGTGCGATCAGAATGGATCCCGATTTCTGGTATCTCACCGGGATTGAAACCGTTTATTCAGTTCTTGTCGTGAGCAAAGATCGCACAGCCGTATTTGTTCCCGACGAGCAACAGTTCCGCAGCGGACAGTTTCCAACGGCGGATTTTGATGGATTCCGTGGTGCCCGTTGGAACCGTCCAGGCGACTGGATCATAACGCCGGATGCCAAAGGCAGGGAGCGTAGTGGCATCAATGAAATCTACCCGCTCGCAGAACTGGAAGAGAGACTGGATGATCTGCTCGGCGACGCAAGCGCTGTCTATTTGCCGCTGGATGACTCCGAACTCTATGCGCCACCGGGGTTTGCGCCGCCAGTGACGGTCGCGCAGCAGATGGTAGGAGCTTACAGCGAGCACCTTAGCGGCAGAGAAATAAGAGATCTCAAACCTGTCCTGAACGGGCTGCGAGCAGTAAAAGATGAGCATGAGATCGCCGCCCTGAGGCGCGCCGCCGAAATCAGTGCCAAAGGCCTCGTCGAGGCCATGCGCCAGGTACGCGCGGGCATGAACGATCTTGAAGTCGCAGGACTCATGGAATACGTGTGGAAACAGGAAGGCTCACCGCGCGGTGCATTCGAGATCATCGTGAAGTCGGGAACAAAAATGCAGTTCTTCACGATTACGAATCAACAATATAGTGCCGCCGATCGTGTAATGCAGGATGGTGAGTTGCTGTTCGTCGATTACGGTGCTGCCGAGTTCATGACCTACACCTCCGACCTTTGCCGCACATTCCCGGTTTCCGGGAAGTTTACCGATGAGCAACGAAAGTATTACGACATAGTCGATGAAGCCAGGGCCGCATCGATTGCGAAGATAAAACCGGGAGTCATGTTGCTCGACGTCGTAAAGGCCGCCGCCGAAGTATTTCAGAAACATGGCCTGGAACAATATGAAGACATTGAAGCCATGGGAGCGGACAAAGTCTGGGGCATGATGCCCTCACCAACTCATTACCTGACTCGCGATGCGGGCATGGTCCGCGGCGTGCGGGCACTTGGGCATTTCATCGGACTGGATGTGGCCGAACGCTTCGACTCAACCCGCCCGCTGGAAGCGGGTATGGTATTCACCGTGGAACCGAAGATCTATATTCCCGAAAAAAATATCTCGATCATGATCGAAGACATGGTCGTGGTTACAGAAGACGGTGTTGACGTAATGTCAGACGGAGTACCGACAAGCTCTGCGGAGATTGAACGCCTGATGCAGGAAGCTCGCCAGGCAGACTAGACATCAACGCACTTGCGACCGGACAGGGTTTCTGTCGGCGAAACCTGCAAGTTGGAATAGTATGGAAAACCGGCCTGAAGATGGTATCAAACTGGATGGTGAGCTTGTTGCTGAGCTATTGGACCAGGATGAAATCCCCTCGAATATCGGCAACGTCATCAGCATCTCCGATCGACAGATTTGCCTCCTGAAGTGGGACAGGCACGAGCTGACTCACTTCAAGCTCGAGTACTTCGATATGCGTGACTGCCGCTCTATCGAATATCAGATTGAGATCGCCTACTCCCGTATTCTCGCGGGAGCCGCTTGTTTAATCGCTGCACTAATCTTCATGTCCATGCTTGTGACTGGCTGGGACGACATCTCCGCTGAAAGTGCGCCGTTGATCATCGCGGCAATCGGGCTCATCGCAATTGGGATTCGTTTTGTCACCAGCACGCATCAACATATCATTCGTTTCGAAATGCCTGACGAGACCCTTATCTGGCGATCGCCCGCAATCGATTTCAAGTCAAAGGCTGAGGCGGCACATGCCGTACGTGAATAT
>QNFK01000124.1 GCA_003645495.1 Gammaproteobacteria bacterium | reverse complement strand
TCAAGCCCCCGATCATTCACGATCAGTCCTCGCGGTGTCCAGATTTCACTCATTGGGAAACGCCGGATCTGGTCTGACCGCTCATTCTCGGGTAACGCGAGGCGCGTGTCCTGCCAGGCAATATTGACAAACATATCCACATTGAAGCGTTGGCGTACATCGTCAATCTCGTCGATATCGATCAGGAAAACACCGTACGTGACTTCCGTGATTGTGCCGCTGGTATTTGGCCGTTCAGCAACCAGCTGAGCATTCGAGGAATCAGTTTCCTGGGCATTCAGAGCCGCGCAGAAGAGACTCAGGCCCAATAGCATTGTTGCTCGAACCGCTGACTTACTGAAAAATTCTGTCATCGAACCACTCCGGACCAACATACTATGTGGTCGATGTAGCAACACATTGCCCTATTATCAACCAACTTCAAAGAAAGAGCACGTAAGTTCAGCCTGCAAGTCATTTTACAAGATTTCGACACTGCGACTCTGTCTTGCCGAATATTGTTTGACTGCCCAACCTCTCGAATTCGATATTGATGACCTAATGTTTATGGTGCGTGTCTGGATCCTCCGCTCGACATATACTCAAGAAGTACTGAATGATGCCCAGCCATCTATGGCGGTGGCGTATCGAGCTAAGGGATATCAATAAGAGGTTATGCGAGCATTTCTGTCAGACCGAATTGGTCGGGGCCACGCTCCACGACGTCGGCGAAAAAATGGAAAAAAACCCGGTTTACTGAAGCGGGTCCGCCGCTGGCTACTCGTATTCGGGTTCCTGGTTTTCGTTCTTAGTTTATTGATGGTATTGCCATTTCGCTGGATCAATCCACCAACGACTGCGTTCATGCTGCAGGACAATAGTGGCAGAATACCTGTGCTGTATGAGTGGGTCGCATGGAGAGATGCAGGTGTTGCCACTCCGATAGCGGTTGTGGCGTCGGAGGATCAGAAGTTTGCAATTCACTTTGGGTTTGACGTGAAATCCATTCGTGATTCCGTAGAGGATTTTAGCGACGGTGGTTCCCTTCGAGGCGCATCCACAATTACGCAGCAAGTTGCCAAGAACATGTACTTGTGGTCTGGCAAGAGTTTTCTGCGTAAAGGTATTGAAGCGTATTTTACGGTCTTGATTGAGGCAGCGTGGTCAAAGAAACGCATTCTTGAGATATACGTGAACATCGCCGAGTTCGGGCCAGGAATCTATGGTGTTGGCGCGGCGAGCGAAATATTTTTCGAAAAATCGCCCGCCGATCTGAGCGATGCTGAAGCGGCATTGCTTGCCGCAGTTTTACCAAACCCAAAGCAGCTACGGGTTGATAATCCGACCCCATACGTCCGCGAGAGACAGAGCTGGATCATTAAGCAAATGCAAAGACTGCGCCGCGAACAGTGGATAATTTTGCTGGATTGAAGTCCCTGGAGTGAGCCCCGCAGGGGAGACGTGACTTCCCGTTCAACGTCGATCGGTGTCCCTAGTTTCCTGGCATGCTCCGATGGATAGTCGCCCGTTGCGAAACGCCGGTTACCGAACTATACGGTCGCCGATAACTGGGTCGACGGTTTAACACGCTCATCGCCGCAATCTGCCGCGTATGAATGTTTGGCTGGTGTGGTCGAACAGGCCCAGGATATATCGGCTGAACCGGGTAGATCGGGTGAACCGGTCGATAAATCGGCCGCCGCACAGGCGCCCGGTAGTAATTGTAAGGCTCATACGGGTATTGATATACCGGAGGTTGCATGCGAGCCAGACGTTCTTCCTCTTCCTGGCGACGCTTCCTCAATTCGGCATTGCGTTCCTCGATTTTGCTCCACGTCTTGTTCACTCGCGCAGCCTGGTTCTGTATCGAGTACGGATCCGCTCCGGGATCGTAATCCGCAGGGTTTCTGGAGGCAGTTCTTAGCGTAGTCACAGTGGTGGTGTCTTTCGGTGCCCACTGGCTGTAATGCACCAGGCCCTCATCGTCAGTCCAGGTGAACACTTCGCCGGCCGACGAGGAACTGGCACAAATGCCGGCAATCAATAGAACTGCAAGTCTTCTCATACTTGTATTTGACCACAAATCGGGTCGCCAGTTTCTGACCTGGAATAATGCAAGTGTAAAACGAGAATTATAAGTCTTTGTTTTTGCAAGGTTTTGCGAAATACAATTTAGAAATGCCGATCCAGCAGCCCCTCGACCGCCCGACGACCTTCGCCAGCGGCACCGGACCAGTATTGATGACCGCGCAATTCCGAATGACCGATCGCAATACGGCCGAATGGTTCGCGTATTACGTCCGGTGGTGCGGGATTGTCGTTTATGCCAAACCGAAAGCCAGGACCAGGGTTAGTGTAGGCGTGTCCCCAGCGATTGAGGATGATCCCGGCGATATCTTTCGCCGGGTCAAAGCCGCTGGCAGAAAACATTGTCATCATTTGTTCACGAATCTGTCGTTCGTAATCAGCAAATGAAGTGCCCAGTAGTTCTGCGCGTCCTGCAATTCCCTGCTCTTTTCGGCCAAGCCCGGGCTTGTATATTGGTGCGTAAAACGTCAACACGATTGGTTCGTCGGGGTGCAAGGGTTGCGACTTACCACCAACGATCATCGGTCGCCGGATGTTGCAGGTGAAGCCGAATCCGCCTGACCAAATCGCAGCGGAAACACCGAGACGTTCCAGAAAGCGCCAGTTTGTCAGGGCAACGTTGGCGACGAGCACAGGTGAGTGTGCGAATGATTCGTAGGCCCTGTGGTATTCATCCGGCAAATCTCTGATCACATGGCGATTCACCCAGCCGCCTGATGCCATAACGACAGCCTTAGCCCGTATCTGATGCAGCTGCCCATCCCTGGCGTAGGTAACGCGAACCCGCTCAGCATCCTGAGTGTTTCCTTCGTGCTCGACGCGGACCGCTGTCGAGTTAAGCCGGATACGAACCGGCTTACCTTCGCGATCCAACTCGTCAAACGCAATCTTGCCAAATATCACGTTCTCGAACGTGGAGCCATCAATCGCATCGGGTATCAGTTGCTTGACGAAGTGTCGTGCAATACCCGCATTGCCGCCTGGAAAACTGTGCAACATTATGTCGTTGTATCGGTCGGGGTTCTTGAATCCGGGCAACTGGAAATACAGACCCCAATACGCACTGATGGCGTCACAACCGAGACCGATGATGCTTGCCATGATCGGGTCGTAGAACGACGATACTTCTGGCGGCAAACCCAGCTCATTTTCGAAATACGACTTCATTGTCATCGAATCAAGCCATCGATTGGTGTCCCGACCCGCCTTGTCCTTTGTCTCAATAGTGCGGACGCGTGCAAATGCCTGGCGTACCTCATCGCTCCATGGCGTCGTGGCCAACCCGGACTTCCAGACGTCTTTGACCCAGGGTTTGTCTGCGCCGCGAAAGAAATGGCCTACATCGAATTTGTCCTCATGCCAATGCAGGTATTCATAGTTGTCTTGTGCAATGCGCATGCCGGCCGCAGATCCGCCCGGTTCCGTATATTGAAACTCTCTGGGAATATTCAAAGCCGAAAAGTAATCATCAGGGTCGCCAGTTGCAGCCTGAATAGCGCAATCGTTGGAGCCCTGCGGTCCTGAAATATGCACTCCATTGACCTCGAAATCGTTACGTTTCGCTTCGCCGCCGAATATAGGGTGATTATCAAGAATTAACGCGCGACCAGAAGGATTCAACCGATGAAAGTGATGTGCCGCAGACAAGCCTGCAAAGCCACCGCCGACGATAACCAGGTCGTATTCCTCACCGGAATCGATCGCACTTGCAGACACTTTATCGAATCGTCCTGCGCGGATCTGGTGCGCAGTTTGAATCAGGTCGGGAGTGTTGCCGTGCGAACTTGCGTAATCGCCGACACCGCCCGGGCCGTACCAGCTATCGCCAACGTCGAAATTGAAATCACCCGGCGCGGTAGACGTAACTTCTTCACTCTTGCCGCAACCGACCAGCGCACCCCCGACGAGCAAGGTTGATCCATAAACGAAATCACGTCGCGTGATTGCGCTGTCGAGCCCGAGCTCTTTATCGAACTTACTGGTCATTACACAGAGTGTAGTAGCTTTTGCGGCCCTCATCTCCAAATGAGCCCATATCATGAGCATGTCGAGTACAGACGAACAACGTCAAAGTTCGTCTGCGTACATTGGGATGGCCTGGCGTTGGCTGATCTGACATTGACAACGGATGCCTTTTTCTAACAGAAGCTGCCAAGTGCAACCTTGATCGCCTCTCCACTGACACCGCTAGCCTCTTCAGAGGCCAGAAACGCGATCATCTCGGCTACTTCCTGCGGTGTTGCGACGCGACCTGGCGGATACAGAGCCGCGCGTTCTTCCCACACCTGGTCAGTTGTAATGCCGCGCTCCGCGGCCTCGCTTTTTGCTGAGCGTTCCGCCATCTCTGTGCGTACCCACCCTGGCAACACAGCGTTGGAGGTGATGCCATGTGGGCCAGCATCTAGTGCAACCGAACGCATCAAACCGAGCAACCCGTGCTTGGAGCTGTTGTACGCACTGCCCGCAAACTCAGCGACTTCACCAGCCGTCGAACTTGTGTAAACCATCCGTCCATATTTACGCTCGATCATTGCCGGTAGCAGCAGTCGCGAGAGATGGAATGGCCCATCCAGGTTGACCCGCATGGTCTCACTCCAGACCGCTGGGTCCTGCTCCCAGATTACCCGCTCATGTGCTGAGCCAATGCCGTGATTGCAAACGAAAATCTCAATTGAGCCGAATCGTTGTTCAGCCTCAGTGACTGCCATAGCGCAGCCTTCCGGTGTGCCAAGATCAGCGACTACATACTCCAAACCTAACTCTGCCAGCTCCTGCTCCGTACGCGCGACGGCAACGACTCGAGCTCCACGTGATGCCAACAGTTCGGCAGTTGCACGCCCGATCCCGCGACCAGCACCAGTAACCAGCGCAACACGCCCATCGACTCCAGCCATTACCCTACCCCTCTCATTGCTACACAGCGACAGTATATATAATTGCGCTACTTACTCCTCCAAAAATCAGGATTGCCAACACAGGAATATGCGTTCGCTCGCTTAAAGATTCACTGTGACTATCCCTTACACCATTAGGTATCGATTCCTGTTAGTGTCTGCTTCGAAACCCAACTATTTTTCAGAGGATCAAGGCTGTGAGCAAAGAACTAACGGAGCTTGAAAAAACCGTTCAGAAGACAAAGAAACAATTCCTGACTACCGCAACGCGCGCCACGAAAGAGCTGGACCGGCAGCGCAAGCGCCTTAGGAAAGAACTCGCCAAGGCTAATACGCGTGCCAAGCGGACCGCCCTTCAGCTACAGAAGAAGACGGAGCGACTTGCGAACACGACCGCAACCAAAGCCCAGCGGGAGCTCAAAAAGCAGGTTCGCAATCTGGAAAAAATGGTCGATGGTGCCAAAGATGACGCGAAGCAGCTGCGCAAAGACCTTTCGCCCGTGATGAATGACCTGACCAATGCCCGCAATCATCTTGCGCATGCCCTGAAGATAGATCGGGCGCTGGCAAGTATCCAGCGGGAGCTGTCGAAGAAAGCAGGACCGAAGAAAAAAGCAGGTAAAAAGAAGAAGAAGGTAGCGAAAAAGAAAGCAACCAAGAAGAAGGTCGCGAAGAAACCCGTCGCCAGAAAGAAACCGGCGAAAAAGAAAAAGGTAGCCAGGAAAAAGGCAGCCGCTAAGTAGGGGCTGCCAGATGTCCACCCAGAGTTAGCGGTAACACCCAATAGTGTATGCCTGCGGCTCCGAACGACTGCCGAACATTGTCGATAAACGCATTTACATTATCGGCTCGAATCTGAATTTGAAATTGCTGCCGGCGCTGCCGGCCAGTGACCTGCTCAGTCGGACTGAGTCCTGCATGACTTGTACTGTGGCCGTAAACAGGAAAGCTCGTGAAGCCTGTGCCGTCTTCTCTTGCCAATAGCCAATCGACGATTTGTTCCTCGAGGTCGGGCGGTACATTCAGCGTAACCAGCGCCTCGGTATCATTCATTTCTATCATGCTACGGTTTCTCCTCCGCCAAACCGGCGGTACAGGATTGGCAAGATGAACAGTGTCAGCAATGTCGCTGTAATGAGCCCGCCGATTACGACAATCGCCAGTGGACGCTGGATTTCAGAACCAGGCCCTGATGCGAACAGCAACGGCACGAGTCCGAACGCGGCGATACTTGCCGTCATTAGCACCGGCCGCAGGCGGCGTTTCGCCCCCTGGATCACCAACTC
>QNFK01000123.1 GCA_003645495.1 Gammaproteobacteria bacterium | reverse complement strand
GGGTAACGAAGCCCGTGAGGAAATTGAGAAAATTTCCGCTGCTTTGCAACGCATGGACTCCGGCGCGTACGGGTTGTGCGTCATGTGTGGAGAGCCTGTCGGAGATAGTCGGCTTCGCGCTTATCCCTATGCGGACGAGTGCATTGATTGCGCAACGATCGACGAACAAATTCGCGCGCGACGGAATAGATGAATTACACGACTTCCAGCAACGAGTTCTCTGCTTTCTTCAAATCGCGTCGCACGAGCGGCATGCAAAACAGTTTGCTAGCCCGGACTAGGTAGCCAGATGCATCCGGACCAGGTCAGCCAGCGATTTGGCCTGCATTTTTTCCATTACCCGGGCACGGTGAATTTCAACGGTCCGCTGACTGACACCCAGTTCATAGGCAATGACTTTGTTCGGTTTACCGGTTACCACGAGATTCAGTACTTCCTGTTCGCGGTTGGTCAGTTTTTCTATGCGACTCAATACTTCCGCTTTCTCCTCGCGTACAGAGCGGCGCTCCTGGTCGGTCTTCACCGCTTCAGATATGCCATCGAGGAGTTCCTGGTCCCGAAACGGCTTCTGGATGAAATCGATTGCGCCCTTTTGCATGGCCTCAACCGCCATCGGTACGTCGCCGTGACCAGTAATGAAAATGATAGGTAGAGCGCTGCCCAGTTCGTTTAGTTTTTCCTGCAGCTCGAGCCCGCCGAGGCCGGGCATACGGATATCAAGGACCAGGCATCCGGCCCGGTCATTTGTATAGCTTTCAAGGAATTCATCGGCGGAATGAAATATTTCGTAATCCAGTCCGACCGAGCGCATCAGGAGCTCCATCGCATGGCGAATAGCCTGATCGTCGTCGACGATATATACGGTTGATTTTTCAATGGAGGATGTATTCATTATTTATTTACCATTACTCCCCGGTCCTGAACGCTGCTATGTGTACCATGTCCTGCAGAAAACCTGTAGTAGGATACCTGTTTTCTCCAGCTTCATCACTGAGCGCAGGTAGTATCGCATGCACCCTCTGGCACATCTTGCCATCGTTTGGGCTGCGGTTTTCGTCGCAGTGGTTGCGGCAAAGAAAACCCGCCTGACGCCGGTTCTTTTCTTTCTGTTTATGGGCTTCCTGCTGGTCAATGTGGGCATCCTGCCGGTCGAAAGCGACCTGTTTATCCGTGAATTTGCGGAGCTGGGCATCATTTTTATCATGTTCTCGCTCGGCTTTGAGGAAACGACGCAAAACTTCATGGCCAGCATGCGGAAAAGCTGGGGAATTGCGCTGTTTGGCGCTATCGGCCCGTTCGCGATTTCCTATGTGATCACCGATTATATCTGGAACGACCCGCACATCGCACTGATGTGCGCGCTGGCGATGACCGCGACTGCCGTATCGTTGACAATGGTCTCGTTGCGGAGTGAGGGCCTGAAAAAATCCGTTGTGGCGACACGGATCATGACCTCTGCGGTCATTGATGATATCGGCGCCCTGGTGGCGGTAGCGATCCTGGTACCGGTGGCTACTGGCGCGGAAACCCTGAGTCTTAACGGCGTAGCTTCCGCTGCGGGCAAGGCCGCATTGTTTTTTGTCATTGTTACCTTGCTGGGAGGCTGGATATTCCCGCACAAATTACGTGGCTGGGTGAAGCGTGTGCCGCTCATCGGTCGTTATGGTGTCAAACATATATTGACCTTCGATGAAGGTCGCCATGCGACCCTGGCCATTTTGTTACTGGCACTGTCGGTCGGACTGATTGCGGCCTATTTCGGCTTCCACCCTGCTGTTGGGGCGTATATGGCCGGCCTGATCGTCAAGGAAGAGTACTTCCTGTTCAGCGACAAGAGCCGCATTATCAAGAAGACACCGCATACAAAGAGTGTTTACAAGGAAACCAAAAGGGTTGTCGATAAAGCGGCCTTTTCCTGGATTGGCCCGGTATTTTTTGTCGACCTTGGTGCGAAAATCATTTTCGACACCAACCTGCTGTTAGAGGTGCTGCCATACGCTGCAGCACTGCTGGCTGGGCTCCTCATTGTGCAAGTTGGCTCAGCCGGACTCGCCGCGCGTTATACAGGCGGGATGACCTGGCATCAGAGCCTTATGATCGGCTTCGGCATGCTCGGTCGGGCAGAACTCGCTTTTGTCGTTATGGACATTGCCTATGTGCAGAACGAGATTCTGACGAAGGAAGCATTTTTTACGCTGATGATTACAGCGTTCTGCCTGAATATTGCCGTACCACTGACCATTCGCTGGTGGCGGCCGTACTACCAGGCCGCAGAGACACGCACCTGACGCGAGTTAAGATTTTCTAATCAAGTCGTTTTGAGAAGCGAATTATTGCGGCAGACAGCGCGATGCTGGTGAACACGCCGAGCGCAATCAGCTCTTGGTACATCTCGCCCAAATTTGCGCCGCGCAACATGATGCCACGCGTCAGGCGGATGAAATGTGTATTCGGCAGGATTTCGCCAAGGTATTGAACAATCTGCGGCATGCCATCAAAGGGGAACATGAATCCGGTCAGGAGAATTGACGGTAATAATATGAATATTGTTATCTGAATGGCCTGGAACTGGGTTTTGACCAGGGTTGAAATGAACAATCCAAGTGCAAGGTTGGCCGCGATAAAAAACAAAGCCGCAATATACAGCTCGAAAATACTGCCATGGACCGGGATGTTGAAAAGAAGCCGGCCGACGGCAAGAATCAGCGCGAGCTGTATCAGACCAATAACGATATATGGCACAACTTTTCCAACCATCAGCTGAGTTGTGCTGACCGGCGTATTGATCAGCAATTCCAGATTGCCATGTTCACGCTCCCGCACTACCGAGACCGCGGTAAACATCATCATTGTCAGGGTGAGAATGATGCCAATGAGTCCGGGAATTACAAAAACAGCTGAACGCCTTTCCGGATTGAAGTATGGCCTGATCTCAAAAGTAGCTACCTTATTTTGCACCGGCGCCGTGGCATCAAAATACAGCGGCATATTGCGGATCTGATTGGCAACGCCGACGATCGTTGGATCAACTCCATCAACCAGCAAGTGTGCCGCGGATCGTCGTGAATCGATCGCACGTCGGTCGAAGTCCGGCGGCATCAGGACGCCAATTGAAATCCGGCCGGTTCGCAACAATTCTTCCAGTTCAGCGGCGGTGTCAACGGAGTACTGGAAATCCAGCACCTGGGTCTGGCCGAGATCGGCGACAAATTGCCGCGACAAATGACTGTCAGACTGGTCGGCGACAGCCGCTGCCAGGTTGCGCACATCGGTATTAATTGCATAGCCGAACATCAACATCTGCATGACCGGAATGCCAACAATCATGGCGAACGTAACGCGATCGCGCATGAGTTGTCGCAATTCCTTACGCATTACGGCCATCAGGCGGATCGCAGATTTCACGCTGCCTGCTCCGCGGCGTAGCCTTTTTGCGTTACCGCGACAAAGACGTCTTCCAGCGACGCATCGACGATCTTCGTCTGTGCAGGGATTGCGTTTGCGGAGAGCAGGTTGTCAACCAGTTGCAAGGGATTTGCTACGGCTTGCGGAATCAGAGCCCTTAACCTGACGCCGAGTTGAGTGACACTCATCACCTCCGGTAATTTACTCAGTTCGACCTGTGCGGCGAACGGGTTCTCAGCCAGTACCTCGACGATCGACATGCCCGTCGAATTTTGCAGTTCCGCGGGTGAGCCGTCGGCGACCTTGCGCCCGTGATCGAGTATGGCGAGCCGGTGGCAGCGCTCAGCTTCGTCCATGTAGTGCGTCGATACCAGGATCGTGGTTCCGGAGTCAGCCAGTGAAAACAGTTCGGACCAGAAATCACGACGGCTTTTGGGGTCGACGGCGCTGGTTGGTTCATCCAGCAACAATAGCTCCGGCTTGTTCAGGACTGCACAGGCAAGCGCCAGGCGCTGTTTCTGCCCGCCACTCATGGTGCCGGCGAATTGTCTGCGTTGTTCTAAAAGGTTGTATTTCTCGAGTAAGGTCTCGATGCGCGCGCGTTTGTCGTTGCGCGGATAGGTATAGATGTCTGCAATAAAATCGAGGTTTTCCTGCACAGTGAGATCGGCATACAGGGAAAATTTTTGTGTCATGTAACCAATTTTCGGTTTCAGTGCATCGGCATCACCGGGCACGTCGAAACCGAGTACGGTCGCATCGCCTTCGGTTGGCGTAAGGAGGCCGCACAACATGCGAATCGCCGTTGTCTTCCCGGACCCGTTCGGGCCGAGGAAGCCATAGATTATTGAGCGCGGCACATTCAGATCGAGATGGTCAACGGCAGTAACCGGTCCAAAGCGTTTCGTCAGGCCGCGTGCCCGGATGGCGAAATCAGCGTTGTCAGTCACGCTGTGTTCCTGCCTGGTCGAGCAGTAATTCGACGTCTACCGGTACGCCGTCCGGCAGCCGTCGATCGCTATCCAGGATGTCTACCTTTGCAACAAAACTGAGCCGCCCACGATCGTGTTCAGTCAGCGCGAAATAAGGCGTAAATGCTGATTCACTCGCAACCCAGCGCACCCTGCCAGCCAGCGGCTGATCGAGTCCGTCTACGAAAACCAGCGCATTTGTACCGGGACCCACATGGACGCGAAGGGATTCGGGAACATAGACGTGTGCATACACTTGGGCGCCGGATAGCAGGATCGCCATTGGCTGGCCTGGTGCTGGCCGCTCGCCGACTTCAAAAAGGAGCGAGTCCACAACACCCTCGGAGGGGGCAAACGTACTGTGGCGCTCGAGATCGATGTGTAACGAGGCCAGTCGTGCTGCCGCCTGTTTAACGCTTTCTTCCGCCTGCCGGAGCTCCTCCGTCGTTGTACCACTAAGTAAAGCTTCAAGTTGTGCTGCGAAATTCTCGAGACTGGCCCGCGCAGTATCTCTGCCGGCCTTCGCCCGATTATACAATTGCTCTGATGCCATCTCTCTGGCGAGGAGGTCGCGTGCCCGAACAAGTTCTGTCTCCCAAAACTCGAGATCGTCCTGTCCGCCACGGACATTGGCCTGGGCGGCCAGGATTTCTTCTTTACGCGGACCGCGAATCAATTCATCAAGTCGGGCGCGTGTTTGCAACTCGTAAGCTTCTGCTTCGCTGATCGCAGTTTCGATACGTGACGTGTCCTGCTGAGTTAGCAACTGGCCACGCTCAACTTTTTGCCCTTCGATTACTGCCCGTTCGATTATTGGCTCAGATACCTCAGCCGTAATCTCTACTCGATCAGATTCAAGCTGGCCAACGATGCGCCGGGCGTCATCCCCGCGATCACAAGCGGTTAGCATAGAAACAAACAGCATCGCTGCAAGCGCTATGGTTATTTTCTGGCTCATGCTGTTTCCGCCTTGATAGTCGTCAGCACCATGTCTACGTGGGCACCAATGAACTGATCGGTATCAAGCTCCGAATGCGGTTGAAACAAAAGTTTCCAGAGCAATGAAAAGAAAATCGGTGTCACCAGGAGTTGTGGAAACTCATCGAGCGCGGATTCACGAAATTCGCCATTTTTCACGCCACGTTGAATTAGCATCCGTAGCGCAGTGATGCCGCGAGATACCACGTGTTCCCAATACCAGGCAATCAAATCCGGGTGTTTCGGTCCTTCAGCAACCATCAACTTCAACAGGACCCTGGCTGGTGATTTGGGAATGGAGCAGGCGAATTCGAGAAAAGGGCCACGCAAAAATTCTTCGGCGGAAAGCTCTGTTTCCTCAACATTGGAGATCAATGCGTCGATTCGGGGTGAGATAAAACTGCGAATGACAGCTTTGAAGAGTTCTTCTTTGGTTTTGAAATAGAGATACAGGAGACCTTTGCTGACACCTGCCCGCTTTGCCACGTCATCAACACGGGTTGCTGCATAGCCATTTTCGGCAAATGCCGCCAGCGCCGCCGCGGTGATTTCCGCCGGCCGGTCTTCTTTGCGGCGCTGGAATCGGGGTTCCGTCATCGAAATTATTCCTTACTGACTGCTTGGTCAGTAATATAACTGATGACCGACTGGTCAGCAAGCTAATTCAGCCACGCCGCCATAATCCTCGCAGCCGCGGGGTTATTGGCTCTCAGCGGCGCAAATAAGAGGCTCAGAGATGATAGGCTCTCGGCATGTTTACCTACATCGACCCAACAGTCCGCGAGCGTCTTATTGCGCAGGGCAAGCTTGTAAGGATTGACGCGGCTGGCCAGGCAATCGACGCCAGCGATCGACCGGAGCCTGGCGACAAGGCGATAAGCATCCTGGGGCCGAT
>QNFK01000122.1 GCA_003645495.1 Gammaproteobacteria bacterium | reverse complement strand
TGAACATTCGACTGCCGATATACTGCATAGTGCTATTGATCGCTATGGCGCTACCTGTATCAGTTAGTGCCCAAACCTATGTCATTCCTTTCTCCGAAATCCGCCAGGCGGTCGAAACTTCCGGCGATTCACCCGATAGTGTTATTCGGGCATACCTGGCGAGCCGGATACGCGACGAACTCGACTCGTTAGGATTTGATGTAAGCGGCGGACTCGTTGTGGGTGACATTCCCATCGAAGAGATCACCGAAGTCATCGAAACCAACTGTAATTTTCCTCAGCCGTACGTGGTTCACACGGACGCGACGACGGCGACGGTTACGATCGCTGATAGCTCCAGCCTGACTCTCAATCTCGACAGCATTCGCTCGATCTCGTTGCAGGCAGAATTGACTGGCACCGTGAGCACGGCAGCTAATGCCTGGGTTCGGTGGGGTCAGGATGTTCCATTCGGTAATAACTGCGCCACTATCAGCACTGACCACGGTTGGGTCGGTCTCGATTTGCCTTTTAATATCGGTCTCGAGCTCGCGTTGGATCTGGTTCCAAGCTACGACAACAATTTACTCGCCCTTGTTGTTGACAAAACTGCAACCCTTTCTGGTCAGGCAGAAATCAACGGCGGTAATCTGCAACATGATTTTGGAACCGCCTCACCGACGGACCTGGTGCTCAGCATTTTTGAAGACGAACTGCTGTTGAAGTTACAAACCAATGGCGAACAAGCTGTTACGGATGCTATTGCCGGACTTAATTTCAGGCTTGATGGTCTGGACGAGAACGGCATGCCCGACCCAACGATTACGGCGTTCAATGCGCCTACAACATTTCTGCTGGATGTAAACGCAGAGGACGAGGCATTTGTCAGGGACCTGCTGTTGCAGTTCGGCATACCCGATCTGGTCATTACGATGCTCGACGATCGTGGTGTTGAAATATTGCTGCAACTGGTCATTCTCCAGGGCGCCGAGCGTGAAGCGTATCTGGCCGCGCTTGGTGCGTCGGTCAGTTGTGAGGTAATACTCAATGCGTACGCACTTCCGCTGGACGTTAATCCAATCTACGCGCTGAATGGCGAGGTCTGCGAAGTTGCAGATGTCTCGGGCCCGGATGTCGGAACCTATTTCACCGACATGTCGTGCACAGACGAGGTTGCGTTCCAGGTAACGGACGAAGCCGAATATTGTCAGGCACGATTTGGTGATCAGGCAGAGTTCCTGTTAGGTAATGCGGCGGCGTGGGTCGCGGATAATGAGCAGCCAAATGACCGCTTGCCGCAAGCGCCTAGCCTGCCCTGGACCACCGTTCCGAGCACGTTACTTGATCTTGGTGTAGTGCCACTACAGGGTAATCAACAACCATACTTAAAACAGTTCAATTACAAATCCGTCAATGTTGCTCGCGGCAACGGCCGCTGCGAGCTCGAGATGCGCGTGTATAAGAGCGACATTGTAGCGCAGGACCTGAGACCTCTGATGGCACTGCACGGCGGTACCTGGCGACACCGTGGCTTTTCTTTTCTTGGGCTTGAGGCAGGAGTTTCGCATTTAACGGATCGAGGTTTCATCGTCTTTGCGCCGTTCTACCGACTGGTTGATGAGAGCGACGGCAACGTCGAGTGCAATGGTGTTAGTTGGCACGAGGTAACCGAGGATGTAGAGAGCGCGCTTGACTGGATCAGGCAAAACGGTGCCGCTCTTGGCGCGGCGAATGAGCCCGTCAGCGTATATGGCCAGTCCGCTGGTGCGCATCTTGCTGCGTGGCTGGCAGGTCATCGTGCGGCTGACGTTCGCAAGGCGTTATTGTATTACGCGCCGACTGACGCGCTGGAATTCCTGGCCGGTGCAATACCATTCGGTGGGCCGTATGATGCATTTCGTGATTTTGGCCTGAACTCGCTAAGCCGATTTTATGGTGCGCACGGTGGTTCGAACGAACTGCACCTTGAGCGGATTGATTTCGCAGGACTTACCGTCGAACTACTCCGGGATAACTGGGCTACGATAATTCCCGACACCGTTTTTGACCTTAGCCAGATTGATCCACTTGCGCCGCCACTTTATGCAGGCCGTTGTGCCGACGTTACTGAGACCGATTTATCTGCGATCAATCTCGCTATGCCACCTGTGGAACTAACGCGATGCATGAAGGAAGACCTGAGTGAGTTCTTGATTGAAAATTCGTTCAATCACCTGCTAAGCGATGAGGAAGTTCCGGTTCATGCTGTGCATGGTTCTGCGGACACCCTGGTGCCGTATCAACAGGTACTGGATTTGTGTGGTGCGATAGACAATAGCGTGTTCGCAACCGATATCGTCGACCCGCTGACAATATACGCTTGTGGTGCTGCCAGTCAGGTCCAGATCATTAAGGATGCAGAGCACGCATTGGAACTTGGTGTATGCCTGGGCTCGATTTGCCCGGCTGGGGACACTGGTGGTGCGACGCGTGTTGCCGTGGCGGCAGCAATTGAGAACGCTTATCTCTGGTTGATGGAAGATCCGCAAGCATCAAGCCCGCCACCACCGGTCACCAACGAAGAAGAGTCAAGATCTGGCATCGGCAGTCTAAGCTGGCTGACCATGTTTTGCCTGTTGATGGTTTTTCGGCGGCGAGTTTTACTTAAATCATAACCGGCCAAAGTTGATATTAGTTTCGAGCGGCCCTGATGCGCGCTGGCGCCGCGATGGGCAATGATGACGGGGGGGCTCGCCACTCAATGTGTTCCAGGATTTTGCCGTCATTTCCTGTTCCATCCGGTCAATCGTACATGTGGACGAAGTAATGGCACAAGCAAAGAGCAGAGCTGTTTTTTGTTCCGCTTACCCTCATATTCAGAAAATTAGTCACATTTCCCGGTTTCGCTATTAGAATACGCGATCAGAATCCAGAATCGCGCCGTACGGCGACCAAAAATTTATGTCAATCATATGCTTGGACTCGCGCGACTCAAGACGCTTCTGTGATTCGGACACACGATGCTGACCACTCTGGATTACCTGATCATCGCTGGCTACCTCGTTGGCGTTGCCGTATTCGGTATCAGGATGGCTGGGCAGCAGACAAGCACGGCGGACTACTTTCTTGGTGGCAGGGATCTTCCCTGGTGGGTTGTCTGCTTTTCAGTTGTTGCAACCGAAACCAGCACGCTGACCATTATTGGCATTCCTGCAGTTGCCTATGGCGGTACGTTGACTTTTCTGCAACTCACCCTGGGTTATCTTGTTGGACGTACTGTCGTTGCCTTTTTCCTGCTGCCACGGTTTTACGATAGCGAGTTGGCAACAACCTATGCTTTTCTGGGGCGACGCTATGGCGACGCTATGCGAGCTGCCGCATCTGTAACCTTCCTGTTCACGCGCTTGTTGGCTGACGGAATTCGTTTGTTTGCATCGGCGATTCCTTTGAAGGTCATAGCAGCTGCTGCGGGGCTACAGGTCGGTTATTTCGAGATAATTTTTGGCATCGTTCTTATAACGGTAATTTACACCTATATAGGTGGCATCAAAGCCGTCGTATGGATGGACGTTGTGCAACTCATTATCTACCTGGCCGCGGGTCTGATCGCATTTGTCCTGTTGCTCGGCGAAGTGCCGGCCGACTGGTGGGCCGGGGCAGTTCGTGAGAACAAGACATTGCTATTCGACCTCGGTCTGGACCTGCCATTTGCTGTCTGGTTCACGCAGCCCTACATCCTGCCAACGGCAGTAATCGGTGGTGCCGTATTTTCGGTAGCATCACACGGTGCGGATCAACTCATGGTGCAGCGGCTCCTGGCTTGCCGCTCTTTGCGCGATAGCCAAAAGGCAGTGATCGGCAGCGCGCTGCTTGTAATGCTGCAGTTTGCGTTATTTCTGTTTGTCGGCCTGCTTCTCTGGAGTTACTACGCAGGCGCCACACCGGCTGAGCTGGGTCTGTCCCGCGGTGATGAAATATTTCCTCGCTATATCATCGAAGGGTTACCTGCTGGTGTATCGGGGTTGTTGCTCGCAGGAATTATTGCTGCTGCGATGAGCACTTTGTCCTCATCGCTGAATTCGCTGGCTTCTTCGTCGATGCTGGACCTGTATCAGCGCTTTCGAAAAGCACCGCTTGATGACAGTCGTGCACTGAAGGTTTCGCGGGCGTTGACGCTGTTCTGGGGCGCGGTACTGGTCGGTTTTGCCAGTTTATTCGAGAGTACGGAAAACCCGGTGGTTGAACTGGGCCTGACTATCGCATCGTTCACCTATGGTGGCTTACTGGGTGTCTTTTTGCTTGGCATTCTTAACAAGAGTAGTCAGCAGATTGATGCGTTAATTGCCTTCTCCGTTACTATTGTCACGATGATTTGTATCATTTTCGGCGTTTGGTACAGCGTGGATAGCGGCTGGATTTTCCTTTTTAATCCGCCAGAAGTTGTGGTCGAGGAAAAGGGTCTGGTGCCGATTGCCTGGCCGTGGTTTCCCGTAATTGGATCATCGATTACGGTTGTGGTGGGGTCGGTGTCGACTTTACTCAGGCGTCGGTAAACGGATAGGGAAGCAGCGCGTAGTCACGAAAGAGTGAACGTCTGCGTGGATCCGTTACTCTAATCTTTTACATGGTAGGCTAAATCGCTTCCTGAGCGGATGATGCATTGATGCAAGTTACGAGGATTTTCAAAATTATTGTTGTAGGCACTGTGCTGATGATCGGTATGTGCGCGACAACTATTGCGGCTGATAGAACGCCGGTACTGGACGCGGTAAATGTCAGCTTTGAATTGCTAAATCGTGACGGTGAAGTGGTTCGCGAAGCGGACTTTCAGGGCCGGAACGTATTGCTGGCCTTCGGTTTTACTAATTGTTTGCACGTCTGTCCGCTGATCGCAGCAAATATGGCCAGAGCTCTGAAAATGGCAAAGATGGATGCTGTCGGTATTTTTATAAGCGTGGATACGGAGCGTGATTCAGCGGCGATCGTAGACGACTATGCCCGTGGATTTGGCGATCAGATGATCGGGCTTGGGGGGAGCTACGAGCAAGTGTCGGCGGCGGTCAATAATTTTAATGCCACCTTTGTTGTCACCAAGACGGCAGATAATTACACCGTTCAGCACACACCGAGTATTTTCCTGATCGGGCCGGACGGCAAATTGATTGATGTTTTCGCGATTAATACGGCGTCACAAATAATCGCGGATGCGATGAAATAAGCGGGTTTCTGCAGCGTCATGGCATCAATAGTTCGAATTAACTACATCAGAGTCAGCGTGATCATGCTGGTCAGCCTGATTATCGCTTCCGCGTGGCTGGTCTTTCCCTATTTTATTCAAGGCAAGCAAGTGCTCAGCGGCGTTGGCTCCGAGGCACGCATGACCAAAGCCGGTCACGTGTCGATGTACCTGACTCGTTACCTTGTGGATCACCCGAAACTTGAGCTGACAGCGACATTCGCAACCGGTGAGTTTTTTCAGTACGTAGACCAGGCCAGCACTATTGGCAACCTGCGACCGGACCGGAATTTCATATTCTTCGTCAGCGAGAACATTCATGCGGGCCAACTGGCATTCGATCTGCCCGAGGTCGCTTTGCATCTTGGCGATAAGGTATACAAACCGGATGTTTCAATCGGGCCTAACCTGGCGGAACATCACCGCATCTCCGTTTACAGTATTCCCAGGCGCGATAGCAGCGGCCAGCCTATCGATCTGGAGATGTATGACAACATTCGCTTGTTCGTATCCAACTACTACCTGGATAGCGATGAGAAACTGACGTTTATTGCTCGATGGGATGCTCCTTACAGCCTGCCCGATGAGCTGAAGTCACGTACGGATATCACGCCAGTGGCCGTGCTTGCCCTGGGCGCCGGGCTGCTGTCCGCGGTGTTGACGCCGTGCCTGTTGCAACTTGTCGTGATATTCGGCTCGATTATCAGTTCATTTGCTACGATTCCGGGTGAAAGCGGCGCAGGTGCTGTGCAACTTACACCGCACATTCGCAGGAAGGTCATGCAAATTGCACTGGCTTTTGTATTTGGTTTTACGTTGCTCTACACACTGGCCGGCGCGTTGATTGGGTATGTAGGGCATACCGCTCAGTTGGTTTTTGCTGAGCACAGCCGTATGGTTGCAATTGTTTCCGGCGTCGTCGTTATCATGATGGGAATCTGGGTTGGTATTCGCGGCACGCGCAATTTTGCCTGCAAGATCCCGGATCAAAAGGCGATGAGGGCCAGCGACAATCGTGACATCCTGGGTTCGTTACTGGTTTCTATGGGCTATGCG
>QNFK01000121.1 GCA_003645495.1 Gammaproteobacteria bacterium | reverse complement strand
CGTCAATTTCTTCCGCTCAATTCAGATTACGAAATCAATCTTGTTTGTCATTCTGTTAATGGTAATTGCAGTTGCCGCGTTCACTATTGTTTCTACGCTGGTGATGGTGGTCAAAGGCAACCAAACGTACATTTCGGTATTGCGCACAGTCGGTGCGACTCCAGGCGGCATTATGAAAATATTTGTAACGCAGGGCACGATCATTGGTGTCGTCGGAACATTGGCCGGTGCGACACTCGGTGTCTTACTGTCACTTAACCTCGAAAATATCGTTGCATTTATGGAAACCGTATTCGGTATCAAATTTCTCGCAGCGGATGTCTATTTCATCAGTGACCTGCCATCCGATCTCCGGGTAAAAGACGTTTTACAGATTTCCTCCATCGCGCTGGTACTGGCGCTGGTCTCAACATTGTATCCAGCCTGGCGCGGTGCACGCACAATGCCGGCGGAGGCACTACGCTATGAATGAAGCCGCTACAGGCAGCGATGTCCTGACCTGTCGTTCCATTGTGCGACAGTTTCGTGAAGGCGATTCAATGCTCGAAGTCCTGAGCGGCGTTGATCTGCACATCAGGGAAGCGGAGCGCCTCGCGATCATCGGCTCGTCCGGTTCGGGCAAGACAACCTTGTTACAAATAATGGGCGGCCTTGATGATCCAACGTCTGGCGAGGTTCTTATCAATGGGAAGTCGCTGGCAAATACCAGTGAAGTTGAGAAGGGATTCCTGCGCAATCAGTACATCGGCTTTGTCTACCAGTTTCATCATTTGTTGCCCGAGTTTTCGGCGCATGAAAACGTCGCTTTGCCATTGCTTATTCGGCGCGTCAAAAAGAGCGAAGCGTTTCAGCAGGCCGGGGAATTGCTGACCAGGGTTGGCCTGGGTGAACGACTGGACCACAAGCCTGGCGAATTGTCCGGTGGTGAACGGCAGCGCGCAGCGGTGGCACGGGCATTGATTACAAGACCAAAACTGGTGCTCGCGGATGAACCGACCGGCAACCTCGATGCCGGCAACGGCGAACAAATCCTGCAACTAATGCTGGATCTGAATCGCGAATTGAGTACCAGCCTGGTGATCGTGACTCACGATCATGCGATTGCCAGGCGAATGGACCGGATACTCGTACTGGAAAACGGCCGGTTGCAGGACGCCGGCTAGTCGTTGGAATTGCGCAGGGCAGATTTTTTGCGACGCTTGGCCAGGTAACCGGCAATCGACCAGCGCCACAGCAGGTCGAGTCCCACATAGCCAATAAACGCCATCATGGCGCCGACCAGGACGCAGCCCAGCAGCAGCGGTTGCCAGATATAGATGAAGCCGTCCGCCAACCAGGCGAAAGACAGTTCGAAATCAAACGGCCGCGGTTCCAGCCCGAGCAACAACTCGCCAAGCTGGAAAGCCCCATAATATATTGGCCCCGCAGTCAACGGATTGTTGGCGATGGTCGCGACGGCAGCTACCGGAATATTGACGCGCATTGCCAGCGCTAACAGCGCAGCGATCAGCATATGCCCGGGAAACGGCAGGCAGGTAATAAAAAGGCCTAGCGCGAAGGCGGGCACGACATTGCGCCTGCGTGCGCTCCATAAACGCGGATCGTGCAGCAGGTGACTGAACGGTGCCAGGTACCACTGATTCAGCAGGTACTCGCGTTTTTTGGCAATTTTGCGAAAAAATCGTCTTGGCATATCAGCGCGGTTTGGGTTCCATCGTATGTTGAGCTCGCAACGGTGAGCGGCATGATAACGACAAACCGCAGGGAAGCGGAGTATGCCAGCTATTGTCTTGTGCATTCTGTCCGGCGCGTACTCTCTGGAGATGTTGCGGCAGTTGCCGCCAGCGGCATTGTTCTGGCCTGCGGTAATACTCAGTATCGGTTCGTTGTGCGTACGCCGGCTGCGAATTGCCGGGGCCTGCCTGTGCGGATTCACCTGTATGTGGTTTGCTGCACAGGACCATCTCGACGACAGGCTCGACCCGCTCTGGCAAAACCAGTCTCTCACGATTGATGTATATATCGTTGATTTTCCTGTGTATTCATCGGGCACGCTGCGGTTCGTCGCGGCGCCCGTGGGCCGGCCCGAATTACCGGATCAATTACGCCTGACCTGGTTTCAGCCGGATGACCTGCCGCAGGTGGGCCAGCTTTGGCAGTTGCAGGTAAAGTTGCGCCGACCTCATGGCTACGCCAATCCACATGGCTTCGATTACGCAGGCTGGCTGTTTCGCAAAGGAATTGGCGCTACCGGTTACGTCCTTGAGGATGGCGACAATCGCCGCTCACTCGCAACACCAGTCAATGCGATCGCGCGCGTACGGGGTCATTTCGTTGCGCGCGTAGCAGCATTGTTGCCCGACGATGATGCCGCGGCAGTACTCATGGCAATCGGTGTGGGTGCGCGACACAAGATTACACGCGAACAATGGGATCGTTACGCCGCGACCGGTACCAGCCATTTGATGGCGATCTCAGGCCTGCATATCGGCCTCGCGGCTGGCAGCATGTTTTTGCTCAGCTGGATACTGCTGGCACCATTTTGCAGCAGGCGGAACATACGTGACCTGGCGGCGATGATCGCCATTATTGCGGCAGGTGCTTACGCACTGGTATCCGGCATGGCGGTTCCTGCCCAGCGCGCATTCCTGATGGCGCTGGTCGTGGCAGCTGCATTGGCAATGCGGCGTAGAATTTCCGCTGGCGCAATGCTGGGACTGTCGGCTTTACTGATATTCCTGTGGGATCCGCTCGCTATCCTCGTGCCTGGATTCAAATTGTCATTCTCTGCAGTTGGCATCTTGATTATCTACGCGCAGCAACATATCCGCGCTGCAGCCTTCGGTTCCTGGCAGATTGGCGGAACCCTGATTACCCACACACGGCGCCTCGTTTATCTGCAATTTGCGTTACTCGCGGGGCTCTTCCCCTTAACCGCATTGATCTTTGATCGGGTCGCAATCGCTGCCCCGCTGGTTAACCTGCTGGCGTTGCCGATTTTCAATTTTGTCACCGTTCCTTTATGCCTTTTCGGAATGTTGCTGGACGGCCCGTTACAGGTTGCGGGAGATGCGTTCTTGCGCTGGGCATACGCAACCATCCGCCTGGTCCTGATGCTGGTCGATATCGTTGCTGAACGTCCCGCGCTGCGGTTTGCTGTACCCGCCCTCAGCGGCGTAATGGCCCTTGTAGCTGCATTGCCACTTCTGCACATTGTCCTGCCACCGGCCTGGCCCGGGCGCAGGCTGGCCTGGATCGCCATTGTCGTGGTTCTCCTGTACAAGCCGCCGGCGCCGCCGCCAGGTTGCCTGGACTATGCAGTGCTTGACGTAGGGCAGGGCCTCGCCGTGCTGTTGCGTACCAGTGAGCACGTCCTGTTATTCGACACCGGGCCCGCGTTTCGCAGTGGCAGCAATACCGCGGAACTGGTGATCAAGCCGTATCTGCAAAGCCTGGGCATTGAAAGGCTGGATAAAATGATCGTCAGTCATGCGGACCAGGATCATGCGGGCGGCGTTACGGCATTGTTGCGTTCCTTTGCGATCGACCAGGTCCTGGTCGGCGAGCAGGTTGCCCGGTCACAGTCGTCACAAACCCAGTGTGCTGCCGGATACCGCTGGGTGTGGGACGAGATCAGCTTCGCGATCCTCCATCCGCGCAATAGCAGTGCCTGGGAGGGTAACAATCGCTCATGTGTGCTGCTGGTCAGCGTCGGACCACACAACATATTGCTTACCGGGGACATCGAATCTCCGGTGGAGAAGCTGCTGGTGCACGCCGCGGTGCTGCAACCAGTGGATATCGTCCTGGTTCCACATCATGGCAGCGGTACGTCGTCCAGCCGGCAATTCATAGCAGCGCTGCAGCCTTCACTGGCCGTTGTGTCAGCTGGTTTCGGCAATCGTTGGGGGATGCCGCGGACGGAGGTCGTAGGGCGCTGGGAGCAAGCTGGTGCGAGCGTGCTTAACACGGCTACAGCGGGGGCGATCAGCCAGCGTATTTGCCACTCCGGCGGTGCCGGCCCGGTACGTCGCTCACGCGTCGATTCGCTGAAATACTGGCATGACAATGTACGCTAACGACTCAGCGAGCCGTGAATTTTCAGGCTGGTCACTGTATATTCCGATTTTCCCTGGAATCTCTGTATATGGTTGATATCGTTAGAGCTGGCGGCCTGTTGATGGTGCCCATCATCCTGTGCGCAATTATTGCCATGGGCATCGTACTCGAACGATTCTGGACGCTGAAGAAGACTCGCGTAATTCCGGAAGACCTGACCAGTAAAGTCTGGGGCTGGGTTGAAAAAGACGCGCTGGATCAAAGCCAGATCCAGACGTTGCACCAGGGCTCACCACTCGGCCAGATTCTGGCCGCCGGTCTGATCAACAGGGATCGCGAGCGGGTGATCATGAAGGACAGTATCGAGGATACCGGCCGACACGTCGTGCACGAGATGGAACGCTACCTCGATACTTTAGGCACGATTGCCGCGATAACGCCGCTGCTCGGCTTGCTCGGGACTGTTATCGGCATGGTCAAGGTTTTCACTGCCATCACCACCCACGGAGTAGGTGACCCGACCGTACTCGCCGGTGGCATCGCCGAAGCATTGATTACTACCGGCGCTGGCCTGAGCGTCGCTATCCCGGCCCTGATTGGTTATCGCTATTACCGTAATCGCATTGACACCCTGGTGGTCGACATGGAAAAGGAAGCCATCAAACTGGTGGAAGCTTTGCATCGGCGCACGGTTAAGAAGAAAAAGCCCGGTAAGAAGAACGGTAAGAAGAAAAAGTGAAACTGACCGCACGCGCCAAGGAAGAACCCGAAGTCAACATGACTTCGCTGATCGATGTCGTCTTGCTGCTGCTGATATTTTTCATGGTCTCGACAAGCTTCGTCAAACAATCGCAAATATCGATTAGCTTGCCGCAAGCAGACAGTTCGGCGATCGTCGACGAAGTGCCCCAGCAACTGGACATCATGATCACGGAGCAGGGCACGTTTCTCGTCAACGGCCGCGAGCTGGTCAACAATCGTCCTGAAACAATTCGCAACGCATTACAAAAGGTATCGGGCGGTAATACAAAGCTACCTTTGACCATCAGCGCGGACGCGAACGCCCGGCATCAGTTTGTGGTTACCGCGATGGACGTGGCCGGAAAACTCGGATTTGTGAAGATCAGTATCGCGACAGTGAACGACCCGGCCGATCAGTGACTAACAAACTCAGTCCTCGCGTCAAAGAAGTCTACTCACGCCTCTGGCGGTATGTCCTGCCACACAAATTCATTGGCATGATTGCAGTTATTGCGATGGCTACAACGGCCGTTGTCGAGGCCACCATGGTCTGGCTGGTAGACCCGTTGATGGACGAGACGCTGGTCGCGCACAACATAGAGACGTCCAGATGGATGCCGTTCGCGTTCATCGCAATATTTATAGGCAGGGGATTATCGGGCTTTGCAACCGAAGCATCCCTGGGATGGATCGGCCGCAGTGTAATCAGTTCATTGCGACGGGACGTCTTCAGGAAATTCCTGACATTGCCTTCACGGTTTATCGAGACACATGCGACGGGACCGATGTTGTCGCGGATGACGTACAACGTCGAAATGGTCGCCGAGTCGGTAACCAGTGTCGTTACTGTGATGGTGCGCGATCTGCTGACCGTGTTTGCGGCGATTGGTGTCATGCTTTATCAAAGCACTCGATTGTTTGTGTTTGTGATGATCTTGTTGCCTGTCGTTGCGATCCTGATCCAGATTCTTGGTAAAGCATTTCGCCGTTACAGCGGCCGCATCCAGGATTCTGTTGGTGAAGTGACCCAGGTCACCGATGAAGTATTGACCGGCAATCGCGTCGTCAAAATTTTCGGCGGTCTCGACTACGAGATGGAGCGACTGATTGAAGTCGATGAGAGAAATCGCAAGCAGAACCTGAAACTCATACGCTCTAGAGCGCTCGGCGTTGCTGTCACCCAGGTTATTTTTGGTATCGGTGTATCCGGCGTTATTTATGCTGCTGGTCTCGAATCACTCAATGGCAATCTCAGTCCCGGCAGTTTCATGTCATTTTTTGGTGCGATGATGTTGATGCTGCAACCGCTGCGTCGAATTACGAACGTCAACGCGACGTTACAACGCGGCATTGCTGCGGGTGACAGCCTGTTTGCGATCATCGACGAGCCGGACGAGGTGGATTCCGGCACTCACACGGTAGACAAAGTTGCCGGGACAGTCGAATTCAAAAATGTCGGTT
>QNFK01000120.1 GCA_003645495.1 Gammaproteobacteria bacterium | reverse complement strand
TTACCCGCTGCGGTACAGCCATGTGCAACCGTCGACGAGTTTCGTGCGCTGGCAAACTTCGCCAGTTCGGCGGCCTGCAGTCCACGCTCGGCACCGACACACAGCGGGTATACCTGGCCACGACGAATGTTTCCGGCGATCAGAAATTTGATGACCGAATCAAAAAACGCATTTTTACAGTCGAGCAAAACATGCTCGATCGCACCAAGCGCAGCAGACCGTTCTTCGAGCAATCTGGCAGCGTCAGTATCGATGCCACCCGTGTCAACAGTCACCGTAATGACGTCGCGATCAAATGCTTCCTTTAGCCAGGGCACACAGAAGGAGGTGTCCAGGCCACCGGAAAAGGCAAGAATGATGGGTGTTTTGTCGCTGCTCACAGGGAAGTACCGCCGGAAAGTTATGGAAATTCAGGAGCGGGCCGAAGCTCGTTCGATCTTGCTAATCAGGTTCCGCTGTGCGGCTGCAGTACTTGTTGCAGTAAATACGGTGTCATCGCCACCGACATTGCCAACAATCTCCGGCCAGCCACAGCGATCCAGTGCCAGGGCGACGCGTTGCGCCGCACCGATGGCGGTTTTGATAACCAGCAGATTCGGCCCGGCTGACTGCAGGTCACGCAGCAGGTCCGTAACCTTGGCAATTTCATCATCCGCGGCCACAGATTGGGACGGAAGCTCATATCCGACAGCCGTCTTGATCGCACTGATGTCCTTCAGGTCCCGGCTTACACTCGATTGTGTCGCCTCAAAGCCCAGCGCAATCAGCTGATCGACCAGGTATTGCTGGGTACCGGCAGGGCCGGACTCAAGAATCTGCTGGATCGCATTCTGGCGCTCTATTTGCACCTCGGACGTATTGGACATGATTAATCTCGCATATTTATGCGCATAAATCTATCATCATGCGCATAATCAATCAAGCGAAATTTTTGTTGTTTTGTCCTGTTTTCAGCTCAGACGGCTCAGCCCTTGCCGTGTCCACCACGCAATTATCCGGCAACCAGTGCAACGGCTATGACCATCGTTACGTAGGCGATGGGGAAAATCCATCGCGACAATCTGTCGATCTTGTGGGCCCCAGCGGGGTTTCTGTCAATCATCGTTACCGCCACCATATTTTCCAGGGCCGTCAAAGCGATGAGAATAAATGCGGCAATCATCATCTTATCCATCAGTGTCAGGTAAGCCACCTTTGGCAGGCTCCCCGAAATAGCAAACTGATACGCCACAATCGTCAGGAATGCGGTGGACGAAATCCGCATTCGCCCACCCAGAGATTCCTTCCCCATCCAGAAAACAGACCAGGAAAGCATAACGATCAATGTCAATGGTACCGATAGCTTGACCAGGTAATAGCCGGTCTCACGCTCTACGTTGACATCGAATATCACGCGTGAAAATGGCACGCGGTCTCTGACTTGCCCGGTCTCTTGGGTAGCAGCCGTAAGGCTTTTGACCTGCCATTCCGGTAAGTACAGGTCGTCTTCATAGCTAACCATATTTTCCATCGGCTGCAGAATGACGACATCACGATTGAAAGAGAATGACTCCATTGCAATGGTGAAGGTCTGTTTATCGAATGGAAAGCGACGAAGATCGAACCGGGCAGCAACTACTGAATCAAAAAAACCTGACAATCGAACAGTTCCATCCGCTCCTATTTCAATGCGCCGCGCTGAATTCGAGATCGCACCAATGTTGTTGGCAAGTTCAACGTCCGGAATCCACAAATCACCATTCTTGTCGAGCGCATTATCACCAAAAAAGACGCGCTCTGAGCGACCTTCTGTATCCGCATCAAACGCCTGACGTGGATCGCACCATGCGAATTCAACATAGCCCTCAAACCGAAACCGACTCCCAATGACGTCGATGTCGGAGAGAGAAACCAAGTGAAAACCAACATCGATCTTTGTTGCATCGCTTCCCGGAGGCGGATCGAGCGACTTATTGCTATTTGATCCGGACAGAGCGTATTCGCTACGAGGCTTGCCACTGCAGGTAAGTTCGTCCGCCGCTGTGGCAATCTCAGGAAAACCAAGGACGAAAAGTATGGATAGAATTAGAATTCGCATCGAAAACTCTTTGTTAAATGCCGCCAACGGAGTGACTCTGATTTGCGTTCCCGAGTAAAATCACTTCCGGGTCGCGACAATATTCCCTCTGCATCTCTTTCGCAAATTTTGCGATCCCCGGGCTGCTGCCTCAGCTTGACTCTTTCTTAACAGCCTCCGCCATTTCTCCCATCGAAAAGAACATGAAATCGATATCCGGTCGTTGCTCCACTTTAGCGGTTGCGCCCCAGGCTCCGGATTCCGACAGCCGCCGTCGATCAATCCACGCGTTGGCAAGCCCGAATTTTTTGGCCGGCACATGATCATGGAAAAGACTTTGCGCCGTGTGCAGGATGTCCGCTTTTTCCAGGCCGAGGTCTGAATCCAGTCTTGCAAACAGATATTCGAAATTTACTGCTGCAGGTTTGTAGGATCCAATATCTTCCGCCGTATAAATAGCGTCGAATTCGACGCCCAGCTTGCGATTCGATGCAGCAAATCCATCGCGGCTTACGTTTGAGAGGATGACCAGTTTGTAGCGCGTTTTCAGGAAGCGCAACGCATCTGCAGTGTCCGGAAATGTCGGCCAGTGCTGTATGGAGTTGCCGAAATCTAAATCGAGCTGTTCGGTCGCCTGCAAATTGAACTTCGCAGCGAATGCCTTGTGGGTGTATTTAAGCACATCGGTATACAGCATTTTTGGCGTATCAGTTTCCTGCTCGCTTTCAAGAACCGCATGAGACTCCAGCGCAACTTCCCGCGGAATATCACTGCGATTGTTCGCCATCAGCAACGGCTGATACGCATCCCAGATACCGGCCTCCCAGTCGATCAGCGTTCCGTAACAGTCGAAAGTCAGAACTTTGTAGTCACTCAATTTCATGATCCTGGTACGCCGTGGTGAGAAAAGAATTCGCTGATGATAAGAGATCGGCGCGGGAAAATGAAACATGCCTGATGCTGTGCTGCAGGAAACTCGCAACCCTGTTTGCTAATGATCAAATCAGTTCTCATCGCCCGATTACCTCACCAAAACAGTGCAATGCCCCGTTCCTGCGCACCAATCAGGTGCAGGACATTTAATTGATGATTCCTATCTCCTTGTTTTTAAACTCTTTCTCATTGGTGGCACAGAAACTGCAGTTACCTGAGTGACTTTCCAAGTCGCGACGATGCATAACTCCAGAGGAAGACTGATGAAGATGATTACCGCGATCATTAAGCCGTTCAAGCTCGACGATGTGCGTGTGGCGGTATCCGAAATAGGCATACAGGGAATAACAGTCTCCGAAGTGAAGGGTTTCGGCAGGCAACGTGGCCATACCGAACTTTATCGTGGCGCCGAATATGTCGTGGATTTTCTGCCGAAGGCCAAGATTGAACTGGCGGTCGACGACGATATTGCTGATCAGGTAACAGAGGCGATCATCGAGGCCGCCCGCACCGGAAAAGTCGGCGATGGAAAAATTTTTGTCACCGAGCTTGAACAGGCCATCCGCATTCGCACCGGCGAGGTCGGTAGCGAAGCCGTTTAGTTAACAGAGGTTCATTACGTGGACGATGTAACAGCACTTGCAGGACAGGTGACAGAGCTAAGCTATGCTCTCGATACATTCTATTTCCTGATGATGGGCGCACTGGTCATGTGGATGGCTGCCGGCTTTACGATGTTGGAGGCCGGACTCGTCCGCGCCAAGAACACTGTCGAAATCCTGATCAAGAATGTCGGTCTTTATTCGGTCGCCTGCATCATGTACATGCTTTGTGGATATTCGATCATGTATCCGGGCGAATTCGAGGGCGGCGTATTCCAGAGCCTGACCACCCTGGGCAGCGGCCTGCTGGGCAGCGCTGACAATACCGCTGCTAACGTCATCGCCAGCGGCGGTAAGACTTACTATTCAAATCTATCTGACTTCTTTTTCCAGGTCGTATTTGTGGCAACGGCGATGTCCATCGTCTCCGGCGCTGTTGCCGAACGAATGAAGCTCTGGTCGTTCATGCTGTTTGCCGTAGTTCTCACGGGCTTTATCTACCCGGTGCAGGGCTTCTGGAAATGGGGTGGTGGCTGGCTGGAGCAGCTCGGCTTTCAGGACTTTGCGGGCTCCGGCGTCGTGCATCTTTGTGGCGGTGCTGCAGCGCTTGCCGGCGTTCTTCTGCTTGGGGCGCGCAAAGGCAAGTATGGAAGAAAAGGTACGATTAACGCGATACCAGGCTGCAATCTGCCACTCGCTACTCTTGGCACCTTTATCCTCTGGCTCGGCTGGTTCGGGTTCAATGGTGGTTCTGCTCTTAAGATCTCGGGCGTCGGGGAAGCAAATGGCGTCGCGCTGATTTTCGTCAATACAAATATGGCAGCTGCTGGCGGCCTGATATTCGCACTATTGCTGGCGCGGCTTTGGTTCGGTAAAGCGGATTTGACCATGGCGTTGAACGGTGCGCTTGCCGGCCTTGTAGCGATCACAGCAGAACCACTGGCCCCGACCCCATTCGGCGCAACGATGATCGGTGCGATCGGTGGCGTCATCGCTGTTATGTCGATAATCACTCTCGACCGGCTACGCATCGACGATCCGGTCGGTGCGATTTCCGTGCACGGCGTCGTTGGTATATGGGGTCTGCTTGCAGTTGCGCTCAACAATGAGGGCGCCTCGATCGGCATACAGGTGGTTGGCTTGCTCGCCATTTTCATCTGGGTTTTCACGACCAGTCTGCTCGTCTGGTTTCTAATCAAGCTGCTACTCGGTATCAGAGTAGATGCCGAACACGAATATGAAGGTGTCGATATCAGTGAATGTGGGCTTGAGGCGTATCCGGAGTTTGCGGCAGCGGAATAAATACACGTAGTTTCATATGAAAATATTCATTTTTTAAGACGAGTGGCAAAAATCACTTTTCGTGTCATATACTCAATGGTTCTGGCTGCTCCACCGAATTTTCAATAATTCGCTAATGTGCGACCCGGATATTGTCCCTGAAGCACTGCAGCCAAATGCGTTTCAGCCATTAAGCCGCCCAGCCGCG
This sequence comes from Gammaproteobacteria bacterium, assembly GCA_003645495.1. Classification (GTDB taxonomy): domain Bacteria; phylum Pseudomonadota; class Gammaproteobacteria; order Steroidobacterales; family Woeseiaceae; genus SZUA-117. The sequence continues at coordinate 1,196 of QNFK01000120.1, read as the reverse complement.
CCTCTGCGTGGCGACATTTCAGAGGATGTAATTTGGAGGCGCACGCACAGACTGCCGGCACCCAGGGATATTGATGACAGAAAACTTTGCACACGGACTTTACGATCCCAAATTTGAGCACGACAGTTGCGGCTTCGGTCTGATTGCAAATATTGATGACGTGCCAAGTCACTGGCTAATAGAAACAGCAATTTCCGCGTTGGCGCGGCTCACCCACCGAGGAGCAGTTGCAGCAGACGGAAAAACCGGCGATGGCTGTGGCTTGCTGATCAAATTTCCGGATACATTTTTGCGTGCTGTTGCCGATGATCTCGGTATTCACGTCGGGGAGCGATTCGGCGTGGGAATGGTATTCCTGAGCCAGGATTCCAAACTTGCTGACCGGGTCAGAAGTGAAATCAACAAAGCAATAACCGATAGTGAACTCGAGGTGGCTGGCTGGCGCACCGTGCCCGTTAACGCCGAAGTTTGCGGCGAACTTGCCAAACGCTCCTTGCCACGGATCGAACAGGTTTTCGTCAATGCGCCTGCCGGAATGCAACGTGGCACATTCAATCGGCAGTTGTTCATCGCCAGACGACGTGCGGAAAAGCAATTCGCAGAGATCGATCCAACCGCCTATGTAGCCAGCTTGTCATCCGCAACAATCTGCTACAAAGGCATGGTCATGCCGGACACCTTGCCGGAGTTCTTTAGCGACCTTCGCGATAAGCGGCTTGAGTCGTCCGTATGTGTTTTTCACCAGCGATTTTCAACCAACACGATGCCTGAATGGCGGCTTGCGCAGCCGTTTCGGTTCCTGGCGCACAATGGCGAGATCAACACCATTCAGGGCAACCGCAACTGGGCGCTGGCACGGGCGGACAATTTTCGTTCAGACAAAATGCCTGATATATCCGTGCTCGATCCCATTGTTTCGCTAACTGGATCAGACTCCTCAAGTCTCGACAATATGCTTGAAGTCATGCGTGGTGCGGGCATGGATGTTTTACAGGCGATGCGCATCCTGATTCCACCCGCCTGGCAAGCGATGGATACGCTGGATCCCGATGTACGGGCGTTTTACGAGTTTTTTGATTGCCAGATCGAGCCCTGGGATGGTCCGGCCGGGATAGTCCTTACTGATGGACGCTATGCGGTTTGTTGCCTTGATCGAAACGGGCTGCGTCCGGCGCGCTACGTTATTACCAACGACA
>QNFK01000119.1 GCA_003645495.1 Gammaproteobacteria bacterium | reverse complement strand
TTGGCCAGTCTTCCAGCACACCGAGATCCAGCACATGGCGGATAACCGGAAAGTGCGCGTAAATATTGGGACCAACATAAACGTTGGTGGAAACGATTTTCATGGATCTGGCTCCATAGGCTCTCGTGTAGCGAGAACTTTATTATTCTGCGAATGCTTTCCTGGACTGGATTTCAAAGCGCCCGCCGGCAATCAGGATATGCAAGGTTACATCGATCAGGCTCACCGGATCGTCACGTCTTGCGCGGTCCATAGAAGAATAACTTAAGTGGCTGGGATCGATAATGGTAATTCCGCCGCTGCCGACGACCTCGAGGTCATCTCCCGGGCGGATAAACGCCGCTGTGTCCTCATCCAGTCCAATGCCGACGGCAAAGGGGTTGTATGCGAGCGCTGTAAGCAGCCGTCCCAACCGGTCACGCTGGCGGAAGTGCTGATCAATGATGAAATTATTGGTAAGTCCAAGACCGGGCGCCATCGTCACCATGGTCGGGCTCGGCGTACTGCCCTCGTCGCCACCCGCGATCATGTGCTCTGGCATGAACGCAGCGCCAGCAGACGTGCCCGCCACATGCATGCCATTGGCGTTACGCCGGCGAATCATCTGCGCAACCGGCGTGCCACCCAATGTCGTCGACAGCCTGAGCTGATTACCGCCGGTCATAAAGACGCCGTCAGCTTTCTCGATGTAGTCAAGGTATTTGCTCGACTTGCAATCCTCGCGCGTAATCATCTGCAGGACCTCGGCATGGCGTATACCAAGCTTACGGAATAATTTTTCGTAATTGCGTCCCGTATCCTCGAGTTCAGATGCAGTCGGAATGATTCCTATGCGGGCGGACTTGCCACCACAAATTTCAATAAACCTGTCGAGAATCTCCGGGTTATGAAATTTCTCTTCCGCACCACCGATTGGGATGATGTAGCCGCGGTTAGAGTGATTATTGTTATTAGATGGACTCATTATTATTTTTCTTCATTCTGTCGTTGTTCGAATTGGCCAAAGATCTGCTGGACCCCGGCCTGTACATGCCATACGCCGGCAATCATTACATCAACGATGTCATGATTTTCATCCAGCACCAGTAAATCTGCGGCATTACCGGTATGAATTCGACCCCTGTCACGCAGGCGCAGAATATCAGCAACGTTACTGGTAAACGCTGGCAACACCCGCTCCAGAGGTACATCTTTTTCGAGCAGTGTCTTGAGCGTCTGCAGCAGGCTCGCCGGTTTGCCGATATCCATGTGCAGCATCTCGCCCTGTTCGTTAAACACCGGCAGACATCCACCGCCATCGGAACTTACTGTTATGCGGCCCGCTGCAGCACCCGAATCAAGATACTTTAACAGTGCGACATCTGCTGGCCACGCATCCTCGCCGTCTTCGACTGGAAATGCCGTTATATCGACCGTGCTGCCCTTAGCTGCCAGCTCGAGAGCCTGTTCGAATAATCCTTTGCGGCGGTTTATGTGTGTCGGGTTGAACACACGCGCCGGCAGCTCACTTTTTTCCAGCGCGGCAAATATCTGCTCCAGTCCGCGCTCGCCGTCGCCAAGGTGCAAATGCAGGATGCCGGCTTTGCCGGAAATCATGCCGGCAACGTGTGCATCGCTGGCAATTCGTAACAATTCATCCCGGGTCGGCTGACTTGAACGGTGATCACTCAATGCGAGCTCACCAACACCAATAACAGGATCGAGAAAGACGATGTCGTCGCGCACACTGCCGGTAAACGTCACCGGCGGGACATGATAGCCACCGGTATGACACCAGGCGCCAAGGCCTTCTTCACGTAATGCCATAGTCTGGGCCAGCAGCGAACGCGTGTCCCGTGTGGTGTCGTCCGTACCGAGTACACCGACAACGCTGGTTACGCCAGCCGTCGTAAATTGACCCGGCATAACTGGCGGCACGCGCGTTTTAAGGCCGGCTTCGCCACCGCCCCCGGTTACATGGGCATGGCCGTCGATAAAGCCAGGCAGCAACCTTTGGCCCTGCAGGTCAAATTCCGTGGCAGCGGATGCAGACAGTTCTTTCTTATTCTCACTGACAGCGAGGATTCTGCCGGCACCGATTAGCAGGTGACGCACGCCCAAATCCTCCGGCGCAAATACCCGGGCATTGCTAAGAAGTTTCAACAAGAAATAAGTACTCGCCAGAACACAAAAAAAGGGGCGTTATATTACACTACCCGGTCAGCCCCCAACAGATGATGCAGCACCGAAAATGGACAAATCATGGACAAAATTCCGCTAGGTAATCCAGTCGAATATCCCGCGGAATATGCGCCTGATGTGCTGTGCGCCATACCCCGGGCCGAATCCCGCTCAGCGCTTGGCCTCGCCGATGAATTGCCGTTCCACGGCGAGGATATCTGGAATGCCTGGGAGCTTACCTGGCTGGCCGCCACTGGCACGCCAGTGGTGGGGACCGCGACTATCCGCGTCAATGCCGCATCATTGAACCTTATCGAGTCAAAGTCCCTCAAGCTCTACCTCAATTCACTGGCGATGACTCGCTACGCGAGCGCGGACGAGCTGACAACAACCATCGTCAATGACCTGTCACGTACCGCCGGACTGGACGTCGACGTAGGCGTTACACCAGCTTGTGACTCTACTGCAGCCACGATTGTGCAATTGCCAGGTGAATGTATCGATACTCTGGAAATTGGCGACGTACCAAAAACTGTAGAAGCTACGGTTCTTGCGACTAACGCGGGGCCTGAGGTCACAGAGGAGCTCTATTCGCATCTGCTGCGCAGCAATTGCCCGGTCACGAATCAGCCGGATTCAGGCAGTGTAATGATTCGTTATCGCGGCGAACAAATAGACCGAAAAGCATTGCTGACCTACATTGTCTCGTACCGTCAGCACAATGAGTTTCACGAAGGCTGTGTAGAGCGCATATTTGTCGATATCAGGAAATACTGTGCGCCGTCAGAGCTGACTGTGTATGCCCGCTATAATCGTCGCGGTGGTCTGGATATCCATTCGTTTCGCTCAGATTTTGAAGACCCGTCCGAGAACCTTAGATTGTGGCGGCAATAATCGCGGGCGGAGCAGAAAAAAACCGGGGGCAAACGATAGCTGTTGCGGGGACGGATTGCTGGCTACACTGGCAGCCTCTGGTCAATTCACCTTCGACAACCTGGTCCGGGCTAGACATTGGATAAGAAACTTTCCTACCGTGCTGACATAGATGGGCTGAGAGCGATCGCAGTCCTGGCTGTGATTGCGGCCCATCTACCGGAAAAATTTCTGCCCAGCGGGTTCCTCGGTGTAGACGTTTTCTTCGCGATCTCCGGCTTTGTCGTCACCGCCTCGCTGCTAAACCAGCGACGTACCAAACTCTCACAACTTTACGTGGGATTTCTCGCAAGGCGGGTAAAACGGTTGCTGCCTGCACTCACGGTATGTGTGGCGGTTACCAGTTTCGTGGTGTTGGCAACGGATCCTTTTCCGCGACACTCGATTGACACGGGGCTCGCCGCCCTGTTCGGCTTTGGCAATATCGTGCTGTTCTTCTTCGAGCTCGATTACTTTTCTCCTTCCTCCATGTTCAACGCTTTCACCCATACCTGGTCATTGGGAGTGGAAGAGCAGTTCTATGTCGTTTTCCCGATGTTTGCCTGGCTTTTTTACTTCAGGACAAAAAGTGTTTCTTTCAAACCGCTGGCTGCTGCAATGATCGTGGGCGGCCTCGTTTCCGTGACAATGTTTACCTGGCTGTACGAGGATCACCAGGCTGCCGCCTTTTTTCTTATGCCTGCCCGAATCTGGGAGTTGGGTGTCGGTGCGCTGGTGTTTCTGGCATCGCGACGTACTCGATCGGCGCGGTTGCAGCCGGTCTTGAGGCGCCTGTCCCCGTTCGCCCTGGTGGCGCTGATTGCGTGCTTCTTCGTTCCGGAGAGTTACGCCATGCCGGCTACATTACCAGCCGTTGCTTTGACGGGCCTGTTACTGGCAAGTGATCATCGGTCTCTTGCTGCTCGCCTGCTAATGCTGCCACCCGTTGTATACATCGGCAGAATTTCTTATTCCCTGTATTTGTGGCACTGGCCGATTATCGCCCTTGGCCCGATCGTGCTGGCAACAAGCTTGCGATCTTCGGCCCTGTACGTGGTTGCCACAGCGATCGTCGCAGTCATTTCATTTCACTGGGTCGAAAAACCCTTGCGCTACAGAACCTGGACGACTCGCAGAATACGCGACATTGGATTGGGAGTGGCCTGCAATCTTGTACTCGGCGCAGTGTTACTTTTCGCGATGGGCAGTACAGACACAGGTTCTGATTCCACCACGGCCACGCTCCACCCGCCCTCGTATCTACCCACCATCCCCAGTGGCAAATCACATGCGCTGACCTGTGCCCTGGACGGCGGGAGCAGGGTTTTGCAACCTGATACCGTCGCGAACTGCACAGTGGAGCCAAAACCCGGCTCCGGGATGCCGACCATCTGGGCTATGGGGGACAGCCACTCCGGGCATTTGCAGGGTATGTTGTACGAACTGCATGAGAGATTGGGTGTCGGCGTGCACCTGATCGAAACCCCCGGTTGGAGTTTTCCTTTTGAACCGGGCAAGGAGTTCGCCCCGCGAAAAGAGGTGTTCAGCCGTATCTCCAGGGAGTTCAGACCAGGCGATATCGTTCTCGTGTCGCGACTCTACATTTCACGCACTCTCCCCCACACCGTTATTGAAGTGCGGCCATGGATATACAATGTATCCCTCCTCGCCGAGGATCTTGCGAGGCAGGACATGCATCTCGTTGTCACCGGGCCACCGCCCATATTTCCGTATAACGACATACGCGAGTGCAGCCTGGTTGAAAGAGAGAGTTGCAGACTGGAAAGAACTGCATTTGCCGCCTTGGTGGACCAGGCGATGGAGCTGCTGACGCAACTCGAGACAAGCAAGGCGAACGTGGCGGTTTTCAATATTTTCGATTCAGTCTGCCCTGCAGACGAAGAATTCTGCTATCCGGACAACGGCAGCAGCTTCCTGTACCGGGACAAGGACCATTTCAATTCGCTGGGCTCAAAGCTCCTGGCTGAGCCTTTTGTCGATATGCTCCGCTCCTCCGGCACGCTCACACCGACTAAGTAAGTGTTTAGACTCCGCGCAACTGTTGCCATTAGTTTTAATCCCTTGCGAATCGCCAATAGAACAGACGTCATTGCGAGCCCGCAGGGCGCGGCAATCTCCTGACACTCTAGTGGAGCTTCCTTCTACGACGCTGCACCCTGATAAAGGTTGCCGCGTCGCTTCGCTCCTCGCAATGACATCTGCTTTTTTTTGTCTACTACAGCGCTTGTTAAGTAATCTCTGGGCCATTTCAGCTAGCCCTTCGCAAGATCATCCAAATCAAGCTCGTGGCCCCATTCCTGCTTCGCCTTCAGGTAGTCCCGATTCTCATCGCCAACACCAGTAACGTGTTTCACGCGTGTGATATTGGTGAGCCCGAAATTTGTCAGGTCCTTCACCTTCTTGGGATTGTTGGTTAACAATCGAAACGGCTGATCATCCAGGAAGTATTTCAACAGGGAAGCCGCATCGCTGAAGTCACGCGAATCATCCGGCAGGCCCAGTGTCCGGTTGGCCTGGTAGGTATCCTCGCCCGCATCCTGTAACAAGTAAGTAGCAGCCTTGGCCCACAGGCCGATGCCCCGACCTTCATGCCCGGACATATAGACAATCATGCCGCCCGCCGGATCAGCGGCGATTCTCTCCAGTGCCGAGATAAATTGTGGCCCGCATTCACAGCGCTGTGAACCGAACACATCGCCCGTCAGGCAGCTGGAATGTACGCGCACCAGGGGGTTCTGCCAGCGCTCAGGATCACCCAGTACAAGCACGCTGTTGACTGCCATTGACGCTGCAAGAATGGCGAAAGACTGCTGGCCCTCGCGCTCACGCAGCTCATCTGCGAGCTCCTCCGCCTTGCTTAGCTCAGAGTGACGAACGCTGGCATACCATTGCACAGCGTATTGCTTCCCGTGGCGCTCCAGCGGCAAGGGAATCGGCCCCAGGATGCTTATCGCCTTGTCGCCAGGCTCCGGTCGATCGCTGGCGTCGATTGCCTGGCCAGCCGCGTCAATCCTGACAAGCTTGCCCTGCGCAATAAGACGCTCGCGGACAGTTGGGTCGATGTAGGTAAACATGGCGAGAGCCTATCATCTCTGGGCCTCTCATTTACGCCTCTGAGAGCCAATAACCCCGCGGCTGCGAGGATTTCGGCGGCATGGCTGAAATAGCTTGCTGACCGACCAGTC
>QNFK01000118.1 GCA_003645495.1 Gammaproteobacteria bacterium | reverse complement strand
TGTTGGTCGCAGCCGCTGTATATAACTGCAGGAATCGTGTGATCCGTTTCTGCAGTTGAGCACTTTGCAGCTGCTCTCCGACTGCTGCGAAGCCGCGCTCAATGAGCTTGGCAACACCATTGCCAATCATCGTCCGCACCTGGTTTTCTCCGAGTGTCGCCTCGCCATGCTCGTGCAACAGCGCGTTCAATGCGTCCGCGAGATCTGGTGCGGAGTCGATCAATGTTCCGTCCAGATCCCAGATGATTGCTGCTGGATAGCCCGTCATACTGGCGAACTCCTAGGCAGCATGTCCCAACTGTTGGCGCCAGTTCGGGAAAAAATTGTCGGCGTCGCTCTGGAAGCTTTCGAAGGCGCGGGCGAATTCCTGGTGGTCCCTCGCGAATGCAACGGGATCGGCGCCTTCTTTCCAGCATTGTTCTGCCTGGCGCATGGAAATGGCTCCTGCGGCAGCACCATCAATATGCCCGTATGAGCCACCACCGGCAGTCATGATGAGGTTCGAATGACCAATGTTCTCGAAAAAGCCCGGTATCCGTAGTGCGTTCATGCCGCCGGAGATAATCGGTGTAGTCGGGTTCATACCGAGCCATTCCTGATGGTAGAAAGGACCATCCGCACTGTCCTGTTGAATCATGTAAGCCATATCTGTATCACCGGCTTCGCCTTCCATTTTGCCAAAGCTCATGGTGCCGGTATGTATTCCGGAAGCGCCCTGCAATCGGGACATTTTTGAAAGCACAAAGGCGGTGTAGCCGCGCATGGACTGCGGCGACGTGACAGCGCCGTGTCCGGCTCGATGGTAATGCAGGTATTGATTCGGGAAACGCCGCCGTGCGGTCGTGATTGCTGCAGGTCCCGTGACGTAACCGTCGACGAGAAAGGCCACGTGATCCGCATTTTCAGCAAATGTTTCGAGGATATATTCACCGCGAGCAACCATCTCGTAGTGGTCATCGGCCGTAATGTTTGCCGAGAATAATTTTGCTTCGCCCGTTTTATCCTGTGCCCGGCGCATCGCATCGGCGACCAGCGATATCGTCTCTTTCAGCGGTGCAAAGAGCTGATTACCTTGTGGTTCATCATTCTTGATGAAGTCGCCACCCAGCCAGAACTGATAACACGCGTCAGCAAATGGTTTCGGCCGTAATCCCAGTTTTGGTTTGACGATGGTGCCTACAATGAAGCCGCCATCAACTACTGGTCGGCCCAGTACCCGCCACAAGTCAGAGATCGTTGTTGCCGGTCCATCGAAAAGGCGTAAATACTCCGGTGGAAAATAAAAGTCGTGCATTTTCGCATATTCAACATCGCCCATGCCCTGGTTGTTGCCGATGGTCAGCGTAAGGAACGAAGCAATCATGGCTCGCCCGTCTGTGATGTTGCGGTCGAACAGGACAGTCGGATATGCGATCTTCATGATCTCGTTAGCCTCGTCTATCTCATAGACAAGCGCATCGACGCCGCGAGTAAAATCATCGGTCGTTGATACGGCCACATTCGTACCTGTTGATGATTCTGCGGCAAAGTGAGCCGCAGTCTCGAGGTAGCCGCCAAAGCCGGCTTTAGGTTTCATGATGTAGGCACACAAAACATGCTGCCCGTTCGCGATCAGATCCTCTTCTTTTAACGAAAGATCTGCATATCGATTGGATTGATCCATTGTCTTATCTCCTCCTGACAGTGAAATATTCTTTAACGACTTTATTCATAACTCGCTCCTGTCACGCGGCACGACGTTGGCGTTCGACCAGTTGCATGATCATCGGCGTCAAAATAAGCTGCATCGCCAGGTCCATTTTTCCACCTGGAATTACGATTGAATTTGCGCGTGACATGAAGCTGTCATGAATCATGGAAAGTAAATATGAAAAGTCGATGCCGTGTGGATTCGCAAAACGAATGACCACCAGTGATTCATCTGGTGTCGGAATCGAGCGGGCTATTTCCGGGTTCGACGTATCGACTGTAGGAACGCGCTGAAAATTGATGTTGGTCTCGCTGAATTGTGGGCAAATGTAACGAATGTAGTCCGGCATGCGACGCAGAATGGTGTCCATTACGGCCTCGTACGAGTAACCGCGTTCCGTTTTGTCACGGTGCAGCTTCTGGATCCACTCAAGATTGGTAACCGGCACAACGCCAACCGTAAGGTCAGCGTATTGCGTTACATTGATGTCGTCAGTTACGACAGCACCATGCAGGCCTTCATAGAAGAGCAAATCCGTGTTTTGTGGTGTGTCCTCCCAGGCTGTAAAAGTACCGGGGTCTGTGCCGTAGGTCGCGGCTTCTTCGGCGTCGTGAACATAGTGTCGGGTCGTGGCGAAGCCGGTATTGCCGAAATCCCGAAACGCAGCCTCAAGTTTGTCGAGATGGTTTGCTTCCGGGCCAAAGTGACTGAAGTGATTATTGCCATTGCTGGCCTCGTCGGCCATCACCTGCTTCATTTCTTTACGGTCATAACGATGAAACGCATCGCCCTCGATATAGGCAGCGGCAATGTTTTCACGCCGGAATATCTGCTCAAATGTGCGCTTCACCGACGTCGTACCGGCGCCCGATGAGCCTGTTACTGAAATGATCGGATGAGCAATGGACATGATTTATCTTCCGTTGATGTTCGTAATCAGGCTCGAAACAAGCCGCGTTTGTTAAACAGCTGCGATCTTTCACCGTGCATGTCGCGTTCCGCGTAATACCGTTCAACACGCCTGATCTCGCGGCTTGATCCGAAGATCATTGGCACTCGTTGATGAATATTCTCAGGCGTAACTTCCAGGATTCGTTGTTTCCCGGTGGTGGCGCCACCGCCGGCCTGTTCGACCAGGAACGCGATTGGACTGCATTCGTACAGGAGACGAAGGCGACCGTGTGCATAACCTTTGCGGGCGTCGCCCGGATATAAAAAGATGCCGCCGCGAGCCAGGATGCGTTGACACTCCGCAACCAGCGACGCGATCCAGCGCATGTTGTAGTTGCTTTGACGGTGGCCTTCCTCACCCGCCAGGCAATCATCAATGTAGGCGCGAACGTGTCGGTCCCAGTGACGGAAATTGGACACATTGATCGCGAACTCGCGTGTTGTTTCTGAAATCCGCACATCGGCAGTGGTCAAACGAAATTCATCCTCAACAGGGTCAAGCGTAAAAATGTGTGTACCGTTTCCGAGCGTCAGTATCAGCGATGTTTGCGGGCCATATATGCAGTAGCCTGCAGCCAGTTGATTAACACCGGGTTGCAACACGCCGGCGTCAACAGTTGTGTTCTCATCCGTAACGGCCGGAAATATCGAGAAAATTGTTCCGACCGCGGCATTGGTTTCGATATTTGAAGAACCGTCCAGTGGATCGATAGCCACGTACAACGGGGCAGTGCGCTGCATGACCAACGGATCTTCGAGTTCCTCAGATACCAGGTACGCGACCGGCGCCTCTTGCAATGCCTCGATCACTGCATCATTCGCAACGATATCCAGCTCCTTTTGCACATCGCCGTCAGCATTGTCACCACGAGCTGCACCCATCGCACCGGCCAACGGGCCGCGCGCGACGAGTTTTGAAATTTGAATCATTGCATCCGCAAGACAAAGAACTGTCTCAGCAACACCTGGATTTTCGCCATCCGCCTCAGACTGCAGGTAGTTTTTTAATGTCTCGAATGACTTCATTCGACCCTCGTCAGTTCCCGTCTCTATGTGCCATTTCGGCTTTAGATAAAGGATTTTGCTATCTGACAGGAATACTAACGGGGCTTCGGAAACGCCGGCACATCCGAATGGAGGGTAGTACTGAATCAGTGGGGGTGATAAAAAACCACCCGTTAGGGTAGGTAGCGAAATTAAGCTTTCAGATAGAGCGCGATGGCCTGCGAACGATTGTTAACGCCTAGCTTCTCAAACAGATTCTTGACGTGAAACTTGACTGTATTCGGTGAAACATTCTGTGCCGCGGCTATCTGTTTGTTGGTCTGCCCGGCGGCGAGGGCGGACAGTACTTCCAGTTCACGCCTGGTTAGCGTCGTTAATGGACTCTGATTTATTTGCCGAACGTCAAGAAACGGGAATACCATCCGGCCCTCAGCAACCTGAGAAACCGTATCGAGCAGGTAGTCCGGTTGTTCACTCTTGGACACATATGCCGCAGCGCCATGGGCCATTACCTGTGCCGCTACCGCTTCACCTTCAGCGCCGGTATAGATCACGATGCGTGGTGCATTCGCTCTGGAGCGAAGCTGGTCAAGAATGTACTTGCCATCACCAGGACTGATGATCCAGCCAGTAATCGCAACCTGCATGTCACTCAGGTCCGCTGCTTGCAATAAAGATTCGCCATCGGCGTACACACTCACCAGGTCGAAACGCGGGTCTTCGGTAAGCAGGTGGGTCAGCGCAGCCTGTACCAGCGGACTCTTGTCAGCCACGCCGACGCGGATGGCGTTCCCATGAATTGGCGCCGGTTCGCTCATTAGGGATTCAGGTTGTGAATTTTGTGAGGCATGTACAGAGGCTATATGCTGAGATTCATGAAGTCGATGCTAATTCCACTGAAAACCGGGTCGTGGCGGCAATGGGCGGCCAGGTTTTTGTTTGGCTTGTGTTTCCTGTTGCTGTGCATGGCCGGTCGTGCAGAGGAGGCCAAGGATGCAAAGCGAACAATTGCCTGGGCCGAAATGCTTGTTGCAGACGCCGGGTTGTCACGTGAGGGCGAACTACCTATCGTCATTTTCGTTACTCAGCAGGGTTGCCAGTTTTGTGCGGCGCTGCGCAGGCAAGTGCTTTTTCCAATGATCCGCGCGGGGGAATTAACAGACTCGGCAATTATTCGGGAAGTCAGCCTCGATACTGGATTTACGCTACAGGATTTCTCTGCTAACGAAATCTCTGGCAGGAAATTTGCGAACAGGTACAGCGCCATTGTTACTCCAACTCTGTTATTCCTGGGCGACGACGGCACGGAGGTTGCTGAGAAGATGGTCGGCATCAGCAATATTGAGTTCTACGGTTTCTACCTGTTGAAATCACTCGAGTCGGCCCGCAAGCAGCTAAAAAACATGCCGTGACCGGGTTACTGGCCAGGGCATTTGCTTACCTTGTTAAAGGTGTCTCTCCCGGCAGAATTCCAGGCCATTGCTTGTCCTGGTAGTAGCATGAAGTACTAACATCGGGGGGGAGCAACTCCACCGAAAGAGCCAGTTCTGTCAGTCGTAATCGGTACTAGAAATTCCAGCTGTAACCGAATTCAACTTCCCACTGATACATCTCGATAGTAATCATTTGCGCCCCCGACCCGTCCGGCGTAAACCCCGGATCAAACGGGTTCGGCCCCGTTACCGAGTTGCTGGGCGCATACATCACTGAGAGGCTCCATTCGCTGTTCTGTCCCGATTTTCTCGTGAATCCGGCGGCGAAATGGTCTTCGATCGTTGCAGGTGCAAGAATATTGAACAGCACTTCAGAGTTAGGAATCGGTTGATCGCCATGGCTGTAGCCAGCTCGCCATACCATGTCTGATCCTACGCCCCACTCGACACCGACTTTGTAAACCGTCATATCGTCCCAGCCAAAACCGGCGCCGGTGGCTCCGCCAAGGCAGTTTTCCAGATTCCAGGCTGCAGGGTTCGTAGGGTTGGCAGTTGGACAGTTGAAAATGTTGGAGAACGCATTGCCAACCGAACCGACGTCACTAAACCACGTATGCTCGGCATCGAGGCTTATCGCAACAGTGTCTCTTGGACGAAATGTAATACCAATCTTGGCGTTGGCAGGGATATCAAAGCCACCATCTTCGGCAAACAAATCTGCATATTTGTCCAGTTCAGACATGCCGATTTCGCTTACGTACGAAGCAGCTATTGTAGTTGATGCACCGAGGTTTGCCTGAAAACCAATTTTTGCGCCGACGCCGAAACTGAATTCATGACCATTGTTTGACAGGTTCGTTGGATTTCCCGGAGGGTTGCCTTGGAGAAACGGTTCCACGAAGGTCTTGGTAAACTGCCCGAATGTTCCTACACCCTTTGCAGCGAATGACTGCACGGCGACTACCAGTGCCGCGCCCCAGGCAAAATTGTCACCTGCTTTTCGTGCGTAGGTAATATCGAGGAAGGCCTGCGACAGGTCAACGCCAGCTGTTGCGCCCTGGCCTACCAGTGCCGCGCCGAAGGTGCCGTCGGATGTCACGGGCGGATTACCCTGTCCGGTTGGGTCGAATGTCGCAGTGCCGCCGTCCCACTCGGTATTCATTCCACCACGACCATAAAAGGCGAATGCAAAAGCGCTGTCGGGGG
>QNFK01000117.1 GCA_003645495.1 Gammaproteobacteria bacterium | reverse complement strand
TATTTCTTTTTCGGTTTGATCCTGCTGGCAACCGGCATCTACCTTTCATTCACCCGGCCGGAAATCGACTATCTCACGCTGGCGATGTCCGCAGTGTTTTTCGTAATGGCCGGTGTCACATACAAACGATATAACGACGTCTGCTCCAGTTGCTAGGCGTCGACTATTGCGACTTTCATTCAGCCGTATAGATATCGCCATCGGGATGGAACGCGTACCAGGCGAACCAGAAAGCCATTAGTGTCGGCATTTCGTTGCCGTTCTCAGCAAGAATCCTGGCTGTTTCGTTGGCACTGTCATACAGCACTTCGAAGCGCGTACCGTTGAATTCATCAGTGAATCGTCCGGAGCCTTTCTGCAACTCTGCAAATGGATAAGCTTTAAATTCGCCATCGATTTCCAGGCCCATGACCAGTGCTTTTCGGCGGTAAAGTCGACTTTCTTCCTGAACAGGAAAATATAATTTTCCGCTGCGGCTATAACCGGGGTACGGGTCAACCCGATAATTTCGTCGGTAGCCGGTCTCCGGCGACAGCACATCCGTTGCCGGATGGCGAGCATACCAATCCTGCCAGGTTGTGTGCGAAAGCGCGATCGCAGTAAGTCGTGTACCGCTCATAGCCCCGGTTACTGAAGTCTTCAGGATTTGTGACCATAGCGACCCTGTTTGCCGGTCGTACAGCAACACATCGCTGTTATACAAGAGTCCCGAAACACCAAACTCGAAGCTCTTGTTATCTATTTCGGCGTTAAAGGCCATGCCACTGCCACATAGCGGACAGTAAGTAACGACAATTGCCTCTCCACCGACTATGTCATTGACGATCTCGTGATAGTTGAGTATTCGGATCGGATAAGCGCGTGCTACGCCGTTTACCTCGACCCCGAGAACACGATCTTCCTCGCTCAGATAATCGGCATTGCGTGCAACAATGAATGCCGGATAGTCGAGAGATGGAATTCCGTCGCGCCCAGGCCCGCCACCCAGTATCTGTTTTGCCGGCACGAGCGCATCGTCCAGCACGAACCCGTTTTTGGATGCCGCGAACGACTCAATGGGTGCCAACAAAATCAATAGGGCAAGGAGAGTTGCGGCGTCCCTGGAACGCATGACGAATTGGCGAAACATACAAATGGGACCACAAACAAGCGTCCCGGTTCCGCAGGTTCAATATTGAACGTGTGTAATTCGCTGTGGAAAGTGCAGGAACGACGTAGCCGTGAGTGGGGGGGAAAGGAATCGCGACTACATCGCTCCTACTAATTTTCTATTATTTGAATCCTGCCAGCGCCGTGCAACTGCTTGGTTCGCAGCCCGTTCATCACAATCCAAAACCATAACTAAAGTTGAAGATGATGGCGTTAAGGCCCGGATACATATCTCGCTGTAGCTGATTGCCAATAAGCTGGCCTGACGGAACATCGCCATCCTGCATGTAGTATTCAAGCCGGAAACTTATGTCGTGACCCGAACCAGTCTTCCAGCCATATTTGGCGCCAGCCGTAAGCGCATCGAAATTGCCCAGGCGGTAATCCGCCGACGCGAACATCGGCAGCGGTTCTCCGGCAGACAAAGTCGCCCGATAAAAATTCGCCTCTGTTTGCGTGTAAAAGCGCACGTGCGGTTCTATATAACTGGAATTTCCAATCGGGAATTTCAATCTGGCGTCAACAGTATACGAATCGATATCCCAGTCATCGGTCATATACCGATAGGAAATATCCAGCACTTTGCCGCTCATATAGTACTTGGCTTGCGTGTACAGGCTGTGTTTTACCCGTTCATCCGGCCGACCTTCGAAAAGAAACTGATGCGACGGACCGTCTACGCCAGGCGTAGGTACTCTGGGTAATGTGTCGCCGGTAATCGGATCGACGACACTCAATATCTTGAACGGATCACTCAGATACCCACTCGAGTCGCTGTATGAATAATTCACCTGCACCAGCAGATTCCTGCTGATCACCTGGGTGACGCCGAACAGCAGGTCAACAACATCCTTGGTCTCATTCCCAAGTCGATTGGAGAGGTCCCCAACATCGAGCATCGGCGTCAACGCCATGGGCGTCCCGCCAATCGGCTCAATATCATCCTTCGACAGCGCGAAGCCCAAACTGACTGTCGTATTCTTCTTGTTGAAATCCCGGCTAATTCCGGCGTTTACGCCGCTATGTACGTAGTCATATTCTTTGGAAAAGCTTATGCCCACATTACCGTTATACAGGCGCCCCAGAGGTTGCTGCCAGCTTGCGTTAAACGCGTAGCGCGTATCCAGAAACGTATCGTCGAGTGGCAGCGTATCTGGTGCAACATCATATGTTGAGTTGCCAGATGGACGCGTAATTGTTTGCACAACATCCAACGGTGCTGCACCGACCGGCGTCGCGCCCGTCAAAGAATCAACAGTAAGACCAAGCGTCAGTATTTTGTCGTCGGCAAACAATCGACGTGCCAGTAAGGCAATACTTACGTCCTGAACACGGTCGTCATCTTCACCGTAGTAGAGCAACGCCGTATTGAATTCCCAGGCAGGTTCCTCCTGAGCCTGGACCGGCATGGCCGTCGTGCCGAGCAACGCGCAGGTTGCCGTTGCAAGCGCCTTCGAAACTGACTTGGGCTTCTTCTTTATCACTGGATTCCCTTCCTTCTGATTAATTACAGCCACAACCGCCACCACCGAATCCGCGACCGCCACTCGAGGCCTCTTTACTGAAATAAATATGATCGTCGGTAGCGGCTTCGATCGGATCTGTTACGAGCTGCATCTCATCCTTTGCAAGTACGTCCCGTTCCCAGGGCTCGACACCGAGCGAACTACAGGCTGAAATCGCCAGCAAAGCCGGTACGCAAAAAATAAGTTTCATTGAATATAGTTTTTTGTTTGACACGTTTCGTTTTCCTTATCTGGACGCGGCAACTTGCGGTGCTGCTGTCAAAATTTCCTGGATCGTAGCTTCATATTCATCCATCAGTTTGGTTTTAAAACCAAGATGCCGGGTCACAATTTTCCCATCACGACCAATGATGTAGGAACTCGGCATTGCCACGACGCCGAATTCGGTCGCCAGTGATCCTTCATTGTCCCGGACGATTTCGAAGCGCGCCGGATAGTCAGCCAGGAAGCCTGCGACCTCTTCCTCAGAGGTATCCTCGTTGACGCCAATGATAACCAGGCCCTGATCTGCATATTTGGCCTGCATTTCATTCAGCCACGGGAATGATCGTCGGCACGGGACACACCAGGATGCCCAGAAATCGACGATAACGACCTTGCCCTTGTGAGCAGTCAGATCGATTAATTCCGGCTCATCGGCAGCGTTCACAGCTGTCGAAAAAATGACTATTAAACAAAGAGTTAGTAGAAAACGAGTATTTCCAGGCAGGTGCATAATGACTTCCTTTTCAGGCGAATTTGTTCCTTTCCGATGGTGTAAGACGCCCGTTCGCAGAAAATCCTTCGGCTATTTTCAGTTTTTTTGGAAGTCGTGAAATATGGCTGGCGATCAGGCCCCAACGGGCAGGAGGAAAGCCACTGCTTAATAGAAATTCAAATCACGAGAACGCTGACCAGGCCGAAGTAAATCAGCAGGCTGGCCACATCCTGGATAATGGTACAAACAGGGCCACTTCCCAGCGCGGGATCAGAGCCGAGATTTTTGAAAACCCACGGCAAACCAAAACCAACCGTGGCTGATATCGCACCGCCGCCAAGCACCGCGAGACCGACGGCCAACGACAACGAGCTGTCGCCGAAAGCGACAAAAACCATAATAGAAGAGATCAGGCCGAGCGTTGCGCCAATCGCCAGTCCAATCACGAGTTCGTCACGCAGTAGCCCTTTGATGGAAACGTCCTCTGCCGACAAGCCACGAACAGCCACTGAAACAGCCTGGGTCCCTATCGCTCCTGCGATGTAGACGAGCGCCGGCACAAAGAATGCGACCGCCATATTCGCCGACAGCGATTGTTCGAACCTTGCCATGACCAATGTGATGACAGATGATGCGAACAAACCGAAAATCAGCCAGGGGATCCGGCGGCGGAACCTGTCCAGCAAGGGCGCATTCAGGGCAACGACCGGCCCTAGCTCGTGGGGCGCAATACCCGCCAGCCGTTGCAGGTCCTCCATGTGCTCGGCACGCAGAATTCTGAACAATGCCTCGGGCGGGACTGCACCGACCAGCCTTGCATCGCTGTCCACCACCGGAACCGCGATCATCTCCAGCTGCATCGCCAGCACGGCGATCTGCTCCTGATCGTCCTCGCAGTGGACAGCCTCATGTTTCGGCTCCATGATCTCGCCAATCAGGCGCTCACTGTCTGCGAAAAGATCATTTATCCGCACTATCCCTTCCAATCGGTCCGCAGCATCAGTCACAAATACCGTATCCGCGCATTCGAATTTCTTGCCGCGAAGTGATTCGATGACGTCACTGACGGATGTGGCGGCAGTGGCCCGTGGAATGCGGGTGACCATATGTGATGCGGCTGTGTCCCGCTCAATGTCTACGCTCTGTAAAGCTTCGGTTGCCATGATCGCCCGGTCCTGCAGTGGAATGTCAGGTAGGTATCACATTATTTCGACCTGCACGCAAGGGTGTAAATGTCATGGCGATTCCCATCCCGCCTTTTTTGCAGCGAAGGATTTTTCTATCTCACGCTTCTAACCAGCATGGAAAATAATTTAAGTACCGCCACAAAACTGACGATCGCCCTGCGGCCACTCTTCTCTTTCGGCTGGCGAATGTTACTTACGCTGACCGTGTGCCGCATTATCTTTGTAGCCTGGCAGTGGCAACGCATCGTCGATGCCGACATGCTCGGTTCTGTTTTTTTCCAGGGATTGAAAATTGATCTGGTATTGCTCGGGCTTATGCTAAGCATCCCGGTGCTATTTTTTCCTATTCTTGCATCGAACCGTTTCCTCGTGCCTGCCTGGCGAGGGCTACTCAAAGTTTGCCTGCCCGCCGCATTGCTCGTCATCGTACTCATGGAGTGCAGCACACCGTCCTTCGTCGACCAGTTCGACAGTCGCCCGAATATCCTGTTTCTTGAATACCTTGTTCACCCACGCGACGTAGGTGCCATGCTTTGGACGGCATACAAACCGCCCATTGTTTTTGCTGTGCTATTCGTCATCACAGTTACCCTGGTCAATTCACGGCAGATTGGCCGGCTCGTAACACCAATTCGGCCGACCGGAGTCGTGCCGTCAATACTGGTTACTCCGGTCCTCCTGATTCTTTGCCTGGGCCTCATCCGCTCGACGCTGGATAATCACCCGGTCAACGCCGGTACCATTGCGGTGTCCAGCGATGCTCTCGTCAACAATCTTGCTTTGAGCTCTGCCATTAACGATTTTTACGCGGCTGACAAGACTCGCAATGAACCAGAGGTTGGCTTCCTATACGCACAGATCAAAGGTGCCGATTAGCAAATTAGCTGCGGACGAGTAAACTGATTTCATCGACAAAATTTTCGTTTTTGACAACTTTTTCTGCAACAGCGAAGGATTATCCCCTGAAGCGCGTCTAACGGGTTGTGTTGAATCAAATTTTGAGCCTCGAATGTGAATTTCTCTCAACTGAAAATTGATCGGGCACTGGCGAAACGCGTCGCCGGCGGTGATGAGCCCGCGTTCGAGGAGTTCTTTCGCGAGTACTTCCCACGTTTGTTCCGTTTCACGCTGGCACGCGTAAACGGTGACGCTGACCTCGCGGAAGAGATTGTGCAGCGGACGATGTGCCGCGTGGTACAGAAAATGGGCAGCTTTCGCGGCGAAGCGTTGCTCTTCACATGGCTTTGTCAGATATGCCGCAATGAAATGGTGGCAACTTACAGGCAGAGAGGAATACAGGAAAGTCAGACTGTGCCTTTGGAGGACCATCCGGCGATTCGAGCCGCTCTGGAATCGATAACTGTCGACACGGACACACCAGAGAAAAACCGAACTCAGGAGGAGTTGGCGCGCTTTGTTCGATTAACACTCGAATACCTGCCAGCTAAATATGCAACCGCCCTTGAATTGAAATACATCCGCGGTTGCAGTGTCGATGAAATTGGCGAACAACTCGATATCAGCACCAAGGCAGCGGAGTCCGTACTTAGCCGCGCCCGTGCTGCATGTAAGGAGGCATTCAGATCACTTTGGGACTTCGAACCAGACTTCTTGCTGGACTAAAGTTTGGACAGGTACGAAAAGTGACTGACGTTTGAAGATTATGAGCAATGATAAAGAGCAAGGCATGCGAGATACCAGTACTGATGACACGGTAGCGAAACTGATGAACCTGGCT
>QNFK01000116.1 GCA_003645495.1 Gammaproteobacteria bacterium | reverse complement strand
TCGATTTCGGCGCGATTACTGATTAACTCGTCTCCAAGCGCGATCAGGTTTTCCTGAACATTCAGGCGGGTCTCGCGATCTGACCACCAAGCCTCAATTCCGAATGCCAGCAAGATGCTGACGACAATCGCTAATCCTTCAGCGAGTATTCGGGGCCAGGGAATCTTGGGTGAAATTGACATTTTTTTCTTCGATTGCCGGCGGCCGCTTTGGGTCAAAAGCAGCCGCTCAGTATGTTAGAAATACTACCACCTGAGCGGCTGGTTTCGGGGTAAAGCGGACTCTCGCCACTCGACACCACCGGCTGCTTTCGGCCACAAGCGGCCGCTAGCGTGTCGTCAATCGGCTTCACCAGGTATTTTTCCACTTAATACCAGAACGTTATTGCCTCACAGAACTTTGTAACCTTTTGCTAACTTGAACACTATAATTATTCGTGTGGTTTCTAGTGGATTGTAAATATGAAGCGATTATTCTGGGCAAACCTTGTTGGCGTAGTCATTCTGCCACTGATCTTGCCGGCTGAAACATCATGTGCGAATGAAATAGAGATCCCTTTCGCACCCGAAGATGCAAGGTCCGTGCTACCAACCCCTGGCGGCGTTCATGCAGTGGGCGTTCGCTCTTTCTATTGGGTAGACAGTACAAGGTCAAAAACCGGGCTGCCCGAAGATGGTGGCAGTCGGGAAATCAGCGCTACCGTCTGGTACCCGGCAATAACAAAACCGAATCAAAAACCGGCGCTCTACTCACCCGAAATCGAGAAGATCCTCGCGGCCGTCGACTCGGTGCCGGAAAACAGAAAGCAGTTCATCATGGCACATGAGCCGCTACTTAACGTGGCGTCACGCTCTGTGCCAGGGGCGCACCCTGCGCCAACAGAAAATGGCTGGCCAGTTATCTTTTTCTCGCCTGGCGGAGACGTCCCACACTATTCTCAGACTGTACTTGCGGAAATAATGGCCAGCCGGGGATTCGTGTTTATTGCCATGGCGCACCCGTACAGTTCACTCGACGTTGCACCAGAGTCAGGTTTCTCAATGTCGCTGGATTGGGACCTTGACAACGAAGACCGGCAGCTTGCGGACGAAAACGATAATCGCCTCGCACAAATTCTCGCTGAAGATGCCGCCTTTGTTTTCGATCAGATACGCGCTATCGCCATGACAGGCCATCCGCTTGCTTCTGCTATCGATCTGAATCGCGCAGGAATCGCAGGCCATTCTCGTGGAGGCAAAACCGTTGGACGTGCCTGCTCGACCAACGAGGCATTTCGGGCATGCGTTGTTATTGACAATATTGGCCCTGCGCGCGAGCGAATCACTGGCATCGACCAACCATTCCTTACGCTGCGATCTGACTGGGACGAGAACCGTGTTGCTGAGTTGCACAACTACCTTAGCCGAACCGGCAGTGTTGCCCACGACGTAATGTTGCTAAATTCAAACCATTTTTCGTGTAGCGATTTGCCGCTTTTCATCCCGGAATTGCAAGTGGAAGCGGTAGAGCCGGTCGAGAGCATCAATACTTGCGCCAGAATTATCGCCGCCTTTTTTGATGCATTCCTGTCAGACGGTGCCAGCGAAACTATCGGTTGGCTACCAGACGGACTATCACGCCAGACATCAATTCGACGATTCAGTTCGAAGTTAGTTGAGTGACACTTTCATCGGCAGTGATGTCCAATTTACCGGGATCTGCCGACCGTCTGCTCACGGGCCTTTTCAGCCCGTCAAGCTGCGTCGAATCTCGCTTTATTGCCGGCCATCCACTTGTCCATGTCCTCTTTGGTGTGGCTGGAATTGTTCATAACATCGGCGTGGGCTTCCATGTAGTGGGGGCGTAGCGCATTCATCCAGCCCTCGAATGTCTCGCCTTCAGCCGTTACATCGCATAGATCGCATTTCAGTGTCTTCAAGGTGTTACTCCCCTTATTCTCGGCCTACCGCTTTGGAGCCATCAGCGGCCATTTTTACCAATTCCAGCTTATCAGAGTAGCGTCCTCGGAATGGAAGGACCTCCGGCCAAATCATATCTGTTGGCTGCTCCGGAAAACAAGAAGGCCCCTTTCGGGGCCTTCGTCGTTTTTCTAGCTGTCCACAGGTTCGAAATTGTGGATCGATCGGAGAAGCACGGCGCGAGATGTCGCACCTCTCCAGGTACCGGGTCTATCTCAAAGCCGATTTATCCGATCGGACCTTTAACAGGAACGTAAACACGCAGCTCTGAAGAAGCGGTCAATTCGCGCAATGAAACCTCGCGACCGCTGTCAACGGTAAACGAATAGTCCTTTCCCGGGTTAGGCGTGACTGGATTCGTAAGGCCGCCTTCACGCTCGAATTTTACGGTGAGATTTGGTGGTGAAGCCCGTACTACTACAGCGTTTAGCTTGGCATGTGGCTCGCCATTGCGCTCGACGATTTCCATGCATGAATAGCGGACACCCGCGAATTGTTCCATGACTTCTGTCGAAAAATTTGCGTTTTCGCAGGTCACTTCCTCGGCGCTCGCTGCTGGAATGGCTGCAAACGATGCAACTGCCGCCAGAACTGCGACTATGTTAGTTTTTTTCATCTTTTGGACCTCAGTTGTTGATTGGTTTTCATTGGTCAAATTGGCGCGATTCGAGGCGCGCAACAAGAGCAAGGGCGGGCATTAAAGCAGACTGGTTGATCCGGGGCAATAAGTGAAGACCGCGTGCTCCATGAAACGCGTATCGGGTGGTCTGGTTGCGTATTATTGACCGTCCGCTAAAAATTAAACGGGGTTCTTGACCCTGTAAGACGGACATTGGGGTTAAGTGCTTATTGTCGGCGTCGCGTACGATACTGTCTATCTTGCTGGATACTGTGTCAAACGGCTGAGAAAATGCTTTTCATAATCTGAAACGTCAGCATTACCAGGGTTAGAAAAACAACGAAAAAGACCAGCTGGCGATATTTCAGAGCAGCGCCGCGTTTTTCTTCCAGCTTGCGAATAATCCAGTCTGAAAAGAGATAGACGAAAATAGCGTTAAGCGAGAATACCAGTATCTCCATCAGCCCTGTCTCCGCCCGCCGCGCAGTGATTTCCAGGCAACGATGAGGAACAGCAGTCCGCCAATTACCGATATCAGGCCGCCCAGTCCCATCAGCGCCATGCCAGCGACTTCACCGAGTCGGTCAACTCCCTGCGCCAGGCCTGCTGTCTTTCGTTGTACGCCGTAGCCACCAGTCCAGGCCAGGCCGATGATGTGCATCAATTGTCCGGCGCCATATAACAACGGTTGCCAGAACGCCATTCCCGCTGGCAGCGCAGCAAAACCCAGCCGCGGCAGCAGGTAATAAGTAAGCCCCATAAACGCGATGGTTACGCCGACAGTTGCGCCGTGGTAGTGAGCAGGAATGACAATATCCAGTCCGGAAATCATAAAGCCGAGTACGCCACCGGTCGCAAAAAGCAGAATTGAACTGATCAGTGCCGAGCGTAAATACCTGGCTTCACCCGCTGCCTTTTCTGCGTTGAACAAACTTGCGACGATGGCCAGGCCCAGGGGTAGACAGGACAGGCCGCCGTACTTCATCAACTCGGTAAACGCGATACGAAAACCGGGCGAGATAATTTCATGGGCAAGGTAAAGAAAAGGAACGACGATGATCGGCAACGCCAGGAAGACCAGAAAGACCAGCGTCAGTCTTGGTGTTAACTCAAACTTGCAGCCACTCGCAAACGCAAGAACAACCCAGCACACCATCATCAGCAGCGTATAGCTGAACTGTATGACATGGCCGCCGCCCCAGAAGAGGAATTCGAAGTAGATCTGGCCGTCCATCTCAGTCGGTATGCCGGCATAGGATGCGACGATGCTGATGATGGCGAGACCAGTAACGATGGCAGAAAACGTAATGCCTGCCTGCAAGGCCCCGGTGCCTGTTAATGCCGTACCAATGCGCCGCCAGGTGAGCAATGAACGCAGCAGATGGCTGGTTATGCCGAGCGCAAACAGACCGAGGCCCACGAAAAACAACGGATGCTGCAATACCGGTACGTAATTACTCATCAGCGGATTGCCCGCACCAACAAAGGGCGCGACGATAATGATCACGGTGCCAAGAGCAGCCGACAAGAACGATGCTTTGTCCCACAAGGGCTTTTCACTATGGGAACTGAGGCTCCACATGGCTGCCGATACAGAGAGCAACCATATAAGCACCGATAGCGTCACATGAACTACCAGGGCAACGTGGAAAAAATCCAGGAACGGTATCCAGCCCTGCACAACCGGCGTGCGGGCGAGGACCAGCAGCAGGGAGAAAATTCCGGCAAAAATCAGGGATACGAGACCCAGTATCAACCAGGCTGAAGTGATGCGCCGTGATTGTTCGCTGCCAGGCGGTAGATGATAGTCAGCTTGCATTTGTCACCAGAAATTCATGCAGTTCGCACCGTAATGCGCACTGGCCTGCAGCGTCAACAGAATTCTTGAGATTTTCGCGGCCAGTCAAAGGAAGCTGGCCCCGTGCGGAATTAATCGAGTGTGACGTATTGTTCGAGGCGGGCGACTTCCTGCTCATCGACGTACTTGCCGATTTCACGGCGGAACTGCTCGATGTTCGAATACGGCCGGTATTCCTCAAACTCATGGGCCATTTTTTTGCCGACACCGGGAATCACAAGAATGTCGGAGCGCTTGGCGTCATTCAGATTTATCGCTACAAAAAGCCGGCCATACAGCGCTTCGAGCTGATCGTCATCGAGATCGGAGCTAAGCAGGTGGTTCAACTCGCCAATGTTGACATAGGGTCGGTTGTTGACAACGACACCAGCCAGAACGTCATCCATGTGCGGCAGCGCCGACATGTCTTCAGTGGTCGCCGTGTTTGCGTCCAATACGACGTCCGCGGCTCGTGTCACTGACACTAAAGCCAAAATCGCAATAACAAGCGTAAGAATCCGGGGCTTCATGTTTCTCATTCTTTTTTCCTTCGTGGTCCGTGATCAGTCCTGGCAGAGATCACGAATACTAGCGAGCGGTGCTACAGATAACAAACAACTTTGCTTTCCTTTACAGTTGCGAAATAGGATATTGAAAGGCCGTAAAAGTTCCGTTTTCAGGTGTTGATCAGGCTGATTAAAACCACACTAAATTCACGTTACTTCCTGTGGATCATTTTGGCGCTGCCGTTCGTGTGGCTGGTCAATGCGTATCGTATGGGGGGCCTGTTTTATGGTGAAGTAATCCACGTGTCCGGGGAATTTTCTGCGCGCCTGCTGATTCTCACGCTGGCCGTTACTCCCTTGCGACTCATGTTCGGCAATGCCCGCTGGCCGATCTGGCTATTGCACCGGCGCCGCTATTTCGGTGTCGCATCATTCCTCTACGCACTGCTGCACACGATGGTTTATCTGCAGAAGAAGGCCGGTCTGGCGCTGGTCTTGCAGGAGGGCGAAAATTTTGGCCTGTGGAGTGGCTGGCTCGCTTTCTGTATTTTTCTGGTGCTTGCGATTACCAGCAACGATGCATCGGTAAGACGTCTGCAGCGAACATGGAAAAAATTGCACCGCTGGGTGTATCTGGCCGCACTGCTTAGCTTCATGCACTGGATTTTCATCGCTTTCGATTTTGTGCCCGGCCTCATTCATTTCCTTATCCTGCTTTCGCTGGAAACATACCGCCTGTGGAAACGCAGGCAACTCAAGCGATTGCCAGTTGCCACGGGATCGCAGTAGCCAGACCTACTAGTCCAGACCTGTGGCTGAACCTGTCGTGTTAGGATTTCCTCATGAAATTATCTAACTGCAACAACATATCCGATCTGCGCAAAATGGCGAAGCGCAACCTGCCATCGCCTGTCTTTAACTACATGGATGGCGGTGCCGACGATGAGTTGACGCTGGCGCGAAATACTGACGCATTTAACGACTATGAGTTGCTGCCAACACAACTGTCCGATATCAGCAATATTGAACTTGGCACGACGGTATTGGGACAGAAAATCGACTGGCCTGTCATCATTGCACCAACTGGCGCATCAAGACTATTTCATCATGAAGCAGAGCGCGCAGTGGTTCAGGCCGCGCAAAACTTCGGCACGATATACAGCCTCTCCACACTCGGCACGGCAACCATCGAGGACGTTGCCGCGATGACCGCCGGGCCGAAGATGTACCAGGTTTATATGTTCAAGGACCGGGGCCTGACGGAGGACTTCGTAAAACGCTGCAAGGAACAGAAATTCAATGCGTTATGCCTGACGGTCGACACGCCGATTGCCGGCAATCGTGAAAGAGATCTCGTTACCGGCTTTGGCATGCCGCCCAAACTCAAATTCCGCAGCATGTTGAGTTATGCAT
>QNFK01000115.1 GCA_003645495.1 Gammaproteobacteria bacterium | reverse complement strand
GCCAGCGCTGAGCCAAAGATTATGCTGGCCAGAGACAGCAACGAACCAAGCGCCAGTGTGGACATACCTGTCACTCCCTGTCCGATAGAGCAGCCCAGTGCCAGTACGCCACCGAAACCCATTAAGACTCCGCCTTTGATGTGGCGGATCATGTCATCACGGTCGGTGAAAGTTTCGATACGAAACTTGCCGGTCAGAATGACGTAGATGAATGATCCAAGGATTACACCGAATACTGCCGCAATACCGAAATTAATTGTGGAACCGGTAAATGTCATCAGGTACATCATGCTTTCGGCCGTCGGGCCAACAAATGTGTACGACTCAAAGCGCACGGGTTCAAAATCATCGTAACCAATAACACCAGTGGCATACCAGCCAGCCGCAATGATCAGACCGATAATGAGCCCGGCGACAATGTTGTCGAAACTGCCGCGGAAGGATTTTGCGGCGAACGCATAAATAACCAGACCGCCGCCCAGTAAGGCCGCTAGGATCATGTTCACTTGTGCGAGGTTTTCGAGACCGGCGGCGGCGGCAATCAGGGTTCCGATACCCTGGTCCGCGATTCCGGCGCTTGCCAGGTCAATATTGGTCACCTCAATTACATTTACCCGCAATAATGCCAACAGGCCACGCATGGTCATATAGGCCGTCAGACCAAGAATGAGCAAAACAACCAGGGATTTGAGATTGCCACCGCCCACCCTCACCAGGGTGCGTTGCCCACAACCTGATGACAGTGTCATACCAACGCCAAACAGGGTGCCGCCTAAAATATGGCCAAGCCAGCCGAAATTCGGTGCCAGGTAGAGCGCCTCTCCCATGTCTATCACGCCGGCAGCCTGCAAAGTCTGGCTGGCAAGGATCGCTACACCTATAGCTAAAAACCATGCCCGGAGGCGGTCTTTGCTGCCCATGTTCACCCAGTCACTAATCGCACCCATCGTGCAAAAATTTGTTTTATTTACAACCACACCAAA
The DNA here is from genome assembly GCA_003645495.1 of Gammaproteobacteria bacterium. GTDB lineage: Bacteria > Pseudomonadota > Gammaproteobacteria > Steroidobacterales > Woeseiaceae > SZUA-117. The sequence goes on along the minus strand of QNFK01000115.1, from coordinate 5,370 downwards.
TACAATGCCTACCAGAAAACCCAGCAGGGCGACCCGGTAAACCGGTTCCCACTCCATCACGTTGTATCTCCCAATTTTCTGCCTTGTACATCCGTTTGCGCTGTCGCGAAACGGATGAGATCAGGAATATTCAGTTTTTGCTTACGTTTTGCTCAGAGCGGCACGTCAATTCAATCAGTTTTTTCGTCATCTTCCGCAGCCGGAGTTATAAGAGTTCCGTCAGATTTCATCACGCCACGCGCCTTTGCATAATCGTCATACTGCGTATTCTTATAATGACCGCCATCAATGTACGCCCCGAGAATCAGAAACTCCTGCGGAGTCGCGATCATGCCGAGGTGGCGGTACATCTCCTCGCCATCAAGATCGACAAATGAAATCACCGGGGTCAGGAATACGCCTTGCTGGTCCGAAAACACCTTGGAGGGCAGAGTAACGCCAGCGAAGTCCTGCATCTCGACATCACCATGAATGTCGATGGCGATGCTGACAAAACGCTCCTCGTACCAGTCCTGAACGTTTGTCTGACTAAATACCTTCTTCAGCATATGCTGACAATACGGGCAATCCTCCGCCTCAAAAAACAGCAGCATGCCGAGCTTGCCAGCATCGCCTGCTGTTGCCAGTTCCTCGGGAAGATCACCGAATGTCAGGGTAAAAAAATACTCACGCGAATTCCTGGTTTCCGCTGTGTCAGCCAAAACCATGCCCGTGGTCAGCACGGTCATTATTACCAGCAATCTGGCGAAGTTGGTTTTTAGCTTTATTTTCATACCGTTACTGATCGCCCGGCTACTTACGCGCGCCCGGTCCATTAACCTCAAATCCGTTACTCATATAATTAAGAAAGTACTCGAGATTGCGAAATTCCTCGCTTTGCAGTGCAAATGGCTTTGCGCGGACATCAAATACGCAACCCGAAAAACGCTCGTGGATGGATAGCATGCGGCCAAACTTGGAGCGGTAGACGGGAAAATGAGTCGTGTGTCCGAGGCTTGCACTCAACCTGTCAGCCCTGGCATATAGTCCGGATGAAATTCCATGGCAGTCCACGCAGGCGAAATTCAGTTGGCCACGCTTGCTGTAGTAGAACTGCTTGCCAGCCTCATAGGCCGCGAGTGCACGCGGATCATCACCGACACGAATATCCAGTATGTTGCCTCTCGCTTCAAAGGCGAGATAGGCGGTAATCGCAGTTATTTCCGGCTTGGCATAGTCGAGTTCAGGTTCGTGGTGTGTGGTCCTGCAGTAATTAATCTCGGATTCAAGCGTGACTACCGTATCGCGGTCACTATCAAAACGGGGATATAGCGGCCTGATTTCTGCGATCGGTTGAGCGAAGCAATCAGTGTAGGTTTTTCCATCGGCAAAGACTTCCTCCCAGAATTCCTGACCCTGCTCAACGGCAAACTCATACGGTGGGAATATTTCTATTTCCAGCCACTGCTCGCGCGCGTCCTCGTCAATGGCGTAAATCCCATTGGCATATTCCGCGAGCGGGATTTCAGGAAAGCGTGCCTGATAAAAGGCAATGAACGCGAGCCGGTCTTCCTCCGGGTCAGCCATGGCCGTTTGTTGCGCAAACAATGCAGCAAGAACAAGAGCAATAATAGTTGTTGCCTTTCTCATGCGTGCACCCGAGCAAATGATGTTCGTCTACTCCAGTACAGATTCAATTTCATCTGTGCCGCCATTGTTGTCGACCCAGGCAACTTTGAGCGTGTCACCAACGCTGGCATTCGAAAACTTGAAGCTAAAATATGGATCACGCGAAACAGCCGTGCTGAAGTTGGCGACCATCACGACTTTGTCGTTGTTAGTAAACGTGAGCTGCGTAATAAAATGCATAGGCACGACAGCCTCTGTTTCTGCATCAACTCGAGCGCCGGTTTCCATAGGATGTAACATCAGGCTTTTGACGTCTGCAACACCACCTGAAACTTTCGCTTTAACTTTGATCGTGCTCGCCATTATCTTTCTCCCGGGGTCGCGCGGCCTAGCCGCCGCAACCGCCAATGGTCACTTTTATTTCCTTCGATGTGCTAAAAAGGCCGCTGTCTGTCTTGACGACGACCGTCACATCCGAGGTTTCGCGCATCTTTATGCGACTTGAAAACTCCGGCAGCGTGCCTGGCAGGATTTCGACCGTCGCCGCCAGGGGTCTGGGGTTTTTTTCGACGACAATGCTGATCGACTGAACGTTTTTCAAAGTCGTCTTTATCTTGACCGGGACAACGGCGCCATTTTCGGCAATCTCCGGCGCCTTCAGGCTGATTTCGTCCGAGTGTACTGTCTGGTCAGATCCCAGTAGTTCATTCATCGCCTCGCTAGCCGTCGTAACGTTAAAGGCCTTCTCCGGCCATACTGCTGCGAGCAATGCCCGTGGCAGAGCGACAAGTGCGGCAAACGCCAGCCCGCCTTTAATAAACATTCTTTTACCGATGTGCATTTTCGATCTCCGAAATGGGTGCACCACAAAAATTACTGACAACTTAACTGCACTAATTATACCGCGACTTTTCACGGACAAAGGCAACGAACTGATCTACCCAGGGGTTGCCTGCCGTATTTCGGTGGTGCGCAAAGCCCGCCAACAGGTTGCCTGTAATAAGACCATCATGCTGGCCGTCTATGCAGCTGCCACGCTTTACCCTGAATGCATAATCGAGATTGTCTGGCAGGTTTTCCAGTCTCGCATGATGGAATTCGTGTGCTGAAATGATGTTGCCGGAATCATTCTGCGCATTGGCCGCCGGCGACCATGGCCGCTTGCCGGTTTCCTCCAAAATCACATATCCCCTTCCTTGCGGGCGATCTTCGACAACAACATCACCAGGTATTGCACCGACCATATCGAGTTTCTCATCATTCCATCGAATGCTCTGCGCCAGGTACATCAAACCACCACATTCCGCATAGGCCGGCATGCCGGACGCTAATGCCCCGCGGATGTTCGTGAGTAACTCTTCGTTGGCGGCCAGCGCGGATAAATGAGTTTCGGGAAAACCGCCGCCAATAAACAAACCGTCAACGTCAGGCAGATGTGGATCTTTGAGTGTATCGAATGGCACGAGTTCCGCGCCGGCCTTTGCGAATGCCGCAAGATCATCGTGATAGTAAAAGCCGAATGCTGCATCACGAGCAATTGCGATGCGTACGTCTGGAATCGGATTATCAACATTGGTAATTGTTGCCGGCTTGGCAGCTGGTACTTTAGCGGCACCTGCGAGCTCGATCAGGCGGTTAATATCGATGCCGTTACTAACAGCATCAGAAAGGCGTGTAATCATTGCATCGGCACTTGAATCCTCATTCGCCGGAATGAGGCCAAGATGCCGCTCTGGAATTTCCAGCGCCCGATCACGACCAATTGCTCCGAGCACTTCGACATCCGTATATCGTTCCAGCGCTGCCCGCAGCTTTCCCTCATGACGTGCTCCGCCCACTTTGTTAAGGATAACGCCACAAATGTTTATCTCCGGATCGAAGTCCAGGTATCCTTTAATTAACGGTGCGATGCCTCTGGTCATTCCGACTGTGTCAATAACCAGGACCACCGGTGTGGCCAGCATTTTCGCCAATGCCGCATTGCTGTCTGATCCGTCAACTGCCAAACCATCGTAGAGGCCTTTATTGCCTTCAATCAAACTGATGTCGGCGTCGACGTCTCCGGACATGAAAGTGGATAGAATCTCCGCATGCGACATGGTAAAAAAATCGAGGTTGTAACAAACGTGGCCGGCGGCTCGCGTTAGCCATAAGGGATCAATGTAGTCAGGACCTTTCTTGAATGGCTGGACTGCCAGGCCCTGTTTTGCCATCGCGGCTGCAAGCCCGATGGAGATCGACGTCTTGCCGGAGGACTTATGTGCTGCTGCTATATAAAAGTGAGCCAAATCAAAATACGCGAATTCGTATGGGCACTACGATTGAACAGTCGCGGCAGTACCATCCGGTTCTACCGAAGAGTTTGCAAGCGTTGTTGGCAGAAAGCGTAATACCTTTATGCCGAAGAGAACGATGAGACCCGCAAGCGCAACGCCACCCAAACCGAGGCCAATTTCAACGAGGCTTGGCGTATAGCTGGAAATGGCGCCATCATAGAAACTGGAAGACACCTCCATGCCCGGAAACAGGTTCAGTGGCCAGGCCTGTCCGCCGATTACGATCACATAGACCTGCGCGAACCCGCCAATAATCACCATCGTCGCCGCCAGTATCACGCCGCTACCGGAACCCTTATGATCCGGCCCGGGCGCTGGCGCGCGGAAAACCAGCATCAGCGGCAGGATTCCGCCAATAAGTACCTGGACGACCCAGAACAACAGGGTATAGATTCCGCCGCTGAGCAGAATAAAATGCTCCACGCCAGCGTGCTCGGCTGCATACAGATTGGTCAGGTGTTGCACAGCGGTGAAGTAGAGCACCACAGCGATAAAAACACCCAGCAGCCTGCCCAGTCGATGTACCACGAGATCACCTACGGTCCGGCCACTGCCGTAGCAGGAAGCGACCAGGACAAGAATATAGGCGGCGAGACCAATGGAAAAAGACATGGCAATAAACAGTGGCGCCATAACAGCCGAATCATACGCTTCACGTGCAACCAGGAAACCGAAGATCGAACCAGTACCGGTCGTGAGGATCAGTCGCCAGATAAATGCGACCATACCGGCCGCTTTGACGTAGCGGTTCATACGCCGTTCCATCTGCAGCCAGAGGTAAACCACGACAACAGCGATGAAGCCGACATACAGATAAATGTTCCAGGCGAAAATTGATTTGAAGTTGTAAGTGGTCATCGCAACAATCAAACGATCAGGTCGGCCAAGATCCAGCACGAGCACAGCGAGGCCGCCAATCAGGAGCGCCAGCGCCAACAGGCCTGATAACCGACCCAGCGGTTTATACATTGACTTGCCAAAGACGGTGCCGATTGAGGCAACGTTGAGTGCGCCGGATGCGGCCACGATGAGAAATATTGCGAATACATGCGGCATGCCCCAGACGATCTGGTTATTCATCCCGGTGACGTAATGCCCGTGATGTTCCATATACATGGCGGCCACCAGTCCGGACAGGACGAAGCTACCGAGAAGCGCAGCAAGCAGGTAGAAACCGCCGCTGCGGCCGTGAATTTCGCTGTATACGATGCGCTTCACTTCAAAGGCCCCGGTAACGCACGCCCGGATCGGTTCCCAGGTCGGCGCGAATTTGCTGTGACGCGTATGTCGCCACACGCTTTGAAATTTCACTGTCGGGATCGTTACGATCGCCGAACAGCATGGCTCCGCCGCCGGTATCGTTACAGGCTTCGACACACGCTGGTTGCTGATTGGCATCGACGCGATGAACGCACATGGTGCAACT
>QNFK01000114.1 GCA_003645495.1 Gammaproteobacteria bacterium | reverse complement strand
GCCGGCCATGCTGGCGAAGAACATAAGGATTACGGAAAGTCGAAGTGTGCTGATTGCTGCTCTGGACATGGTGAAGCCTCGATTAATGTTCTTGTTTATTGGTGCATGGTACTACTTCGGCCAAGGTCTGACCAAGACTCACGACAGTACGGATAACCGATTCGCGAATCAGGATCCGCTCCCACAAAATTCAATAGTATCGTGAGAACGGCTTTAGCCGCGAATAATCCTGGTTAACACTCCCGCATGCCGAAACTTCGCAAACTGCGCATAAAAAGCGCTCGTCCAAGCGATAACAAACATGTCACATGAAACTTATTACCTGTGCCGTAGGGATACGGTATCTGGTTCCTTGACATATGCATATATTATACATATATTCCTTTTATGTACGCTGAGTGGGACCCTGCCAAGGCGAGGTCCAATTTGGCAAAGCATGGGATCAGCTTCGCGGACGCAGCAAATGTTCTGAATCACGAGTTAGCGATCTCGATTCCGGATTTAGGACCAGGCGGAGAAGAACGCTTCGTGGTAGTCGGCGTTGATTTGCTGGGACGCATTCTCGTCGTGTCGTACACCTATCGGCGAAACAATGTTCGCATTATTTCAGCACGTCGTGCGACGCAATCAGAACGGAGAGAGTATGAAAAAAGAATACGATTTTAGTAAGGGTAAACAAGGGCCCATTATTTCTAACAGGGGCAAAACCCGCATCACGATTTACCTGGATGACGATATCCTCGATGCTTACCGGCGCAAGGGGGATAACATTGGGCGCGGCTACCAGACATTGATCAATGAAACTTTACGGCAGTCAATAAATAAAAAGTCGGCGGCGGTGGATGCGAAAACATTGCGAAGAATTTTGCGTGAAGAGTTGCAGAAAGCGGTGTAGGAGGTTTTTCTGGCGAACGGCATAGAAGTCACTGCTGCTGCATTTTTCGGTAGTCCGAGCTTGATCGCCCGCTGGGCGGGCTCCTACAATTCTAATTAGTAATGTAGGAGCCCGCCCAGCGGGCGAGTGTGTCTAGCTAAAGGGCGGCCCAGATCGCGAAGCCATCATCATGACGGGTCGCCGGCGGAATCTATATCGACTAGAATCGCGCGACGTGCTTTTGGCTTGAGACGAGGGTCAACGAAACCCATGAGACCGATATTTCATCTATTACCAACCCTGGTGCTGATTTGTTCTACGCCGCTGTCAGCAGCGGGCCAGAGCGATGCTGCAGAAGGCGACGCTGCATCGTCCGGCGGTGGGCCGAAAGTTATTTATGTCGTGACCGATGACCAGAAGCTCTATGCCTGGGAGGGCAATCAGCTGGTGTACGAATTTGACGTGGTGACCGGTCGTCCCGGAAAGGAGACGGAAGCCGGTGTGTTTTCCATTAATCGCAAATATGAAGACTACACCAGCAAAGCCTATGGGGCGGAAATGCCATTTACCATGTTCTTCACCCTGGACGGGAAGGCCATTCACGGAACCACCTGGGCTACGGTCCGTTCCTTCGTGCATGAGTATATTTCCGAAGAGGTAGGATCCATGGGTTGCGTTGGCCTGACCCGGGAAAATGCCGAAACAATGTTCCGTTGGGCACCGATGGGCACTCGAATAGTGGTCGTCGAAGAGGAACAGGACGAAGAAGGAGCGCCAAGGGGCATCTAATGAATTCAGTTGGTCCTCATCGTTTGGCTGGTGCTGCCTGGAGAACAGCCATGCTCTTGGTGTTGATGTTTCTGTTTTCAGCACCGGGACTCTATGCGGCCGAGAAGGCTGATATGGTTCGCGTTGTTAAGAGCGAGAATCGCCTGTATCTGCTGAAGGAGGACGAGGTAATTGCGTCCTACCGGGTGAAGTTTGGTGCCAATCCAAAGGGGCATAAGGAGCAGCAGGGTGACGAGCGAACGCCCGAAGGCAGTTACTTTCTCACCTACAAGAATTCCAACAGCGATTTTTACAGATCGATCCACATTTCCTATCCCAATGCGCTGGATCAGGAGAATGCGCGGGCGGAGGGCGTGGATCCGGGTGGGGACATCATGATCCACGGTCAGGCCAATGGTTGGGAGTGGGCAGGTTTCTTTACCCAGTTAGTCAACTGGACCGACGGTTGCATCGCGCTGACCAATGCCAATATGGACGAGGTCTGGAACGCTATAGATCCTGGCACGCCGATAGAAATCCTGCCCTGATTTATCGGTACTCCGGGAACGGAGTGTCTACAAATCCATCGGCGTAAGCGTTCTCGCCACCTCGGCGTATTTTTTTCTTTCTGCCTCCAGCATTGGCACAAGGCCGATGGGACGGAGATACCCGGTTTTGGACCAGGCCTCTTCGCTGGTGAACTCCGCGAGGAACTCCCTGACCCCCGGATACAGGTCGACGCTGGACTTTCTCACATACAGGTACAGGGGACGGGAGATCAGATAACTCCCATTGCGGATAGCCTCGAAATCGGGTGCGATGCCATCGATTGTCAGTCGGCGGAGGATATCCTCGTGCGCTTCCATAACTCCATAACTCACGATTGCCAGGGCGTTAGCGTTTTCCGTCAGGGAATCTACGTTCCGTTCATCGTTTTCGCCCACTTCCACATAGGCTGCATCGTCGCGGATTGTTCTGCAAATCAATCGATACTGCCATGGATCCTCATCTTCCAGTTCGACCATACCCTCGGCAATTCGGCAGCCTTCTTCCATGGCAAGCCGCTCCAGGATATATCGTGTTCCTGACCCTTTAGAAGGGCCCCGGACTTCGATCGGAATATCGGGAAAGTTCGCATTCACATCTTTCCAGGTGCTGTGAGGGTTTGCGATGAGCGGTTCACCTTCATCCGGATTGTGAAACCACTTCGCCAATGCCAGGTAGAGGTCGTGACGCGTAAGCTCGATCGGAGTGGCATCTTGAGGTTGAGCAAAGATAACGCCGTCGTAACCGATTTTGACCTCCACAATCTCGTTGACCCCGTTCAACTTGCACTTTTCCAGTTCGGACTGCCGGATAGGCCTGGAGGCCAACGTGATATCCGGATCCAACTCGTCATTGCCGTTACAGAACAGGCTCAGTCCACCGCCGGATCCGGTTGTTTGCACCATCGGCGCGCGCAAATTGGAATTCTCCATTACCCGCTTGATCACGAGCTGAGACATCGGGTAAATCGTGGTGGAGCCGACGATAATCAGGTAATCCCGGCGGCTGTCAGCGGACAGGTTGCTGGCGACGAGAAGCAAAACGGCTATGGAGACTGTGTTGATACTTTTAGACATCTGAGATTTGCCTGGCCGGCTTGCGACCCTCATGACTTGCAGTGACGAAAGCATAACATTGCGGGTTACCACACTGTAGAGGGGGGGTTGAAAAGGAATCGCGATAATTCTGAGCGGTCTATTCTCGTGTAGGTCGTTTTCCAACCATTCGCGGCTAAAGCCGCTCCTACAGATCGAGGCAAGCTGTAGGAGCGGCTGTCTCAATGATCGTACATATTCCCCGTGGCATAGGGATGTATGCTAACAAAGACGCCGCGAATTTCTCTCGCAGAGCTATCTTCGACAACCAGAATAGCAGGTACTATTTAAAGGATGTCCACGAGCCATGCATCGGGTTCGGCAGGACGTACCAGCCGGCGCCCCAGTAAGCATCATATTGTTCCAGCAATGCTTCCCGGCTGGTTTTGGTGGCTGGCTCTTCGCTGCAAGGTGCAACATTACGCCGTCTGACGCAGGGAATGAAATCGCTCAAGTCGTCACCGAAAAGCATAATCACGCGGTATTTCTCTGCAATCCAGTCGCGTCTTATTTTCTTTTCCTTGCCCCAGTTTTCTCTTTCGCCTGATAGTGAGACATTGCTTTGGGTGGCTGGAAGTCCGGCTTCAATAAGGTCCTGAATTACGACTGCTTTTTGTGGGCATGCGTTATCTGTACCGTCATTTGCTACACACGGTCGGTTAGTCGCAAAAAATACTTCTACACCGGACTGGCTCGCCAGGGTTACAAAATCCGTCACGCCCGGAACCGGAGTGGCGTCGTGTTGCGTGCTCCAGTCATTGAGCTTCTTGTCTGTAAAAGGCGGCTCGAACGACTGCTGAAAATATGGGTTGGTCAACGCCGTTTCATCGATATCAAAAATCACTGCAGGTGGCAGGTCGTGCGCACCCTTCTGATCCGGCAGGGCGCTCCAGCTGGTGTCCGCGATCATCCCGGGTAGGGCGAGCGTTGCCGCCCGGTAGGCCTGGCGCGAGACGGCTCGATACTCTGCTGCATCGCGCACCCAGACGATCGCCATGTCCGGCTCATCCGCTACTTCAGGTTGTGTGGAACAGGCGGTGATCACGCTTGTCAGGAAAACCAGTAATGCAGTGTTTCTTATTCTCATTGTTTCGCTACAAAAATACAGGATCGGCAGGCAGATTATCACGTGATCCGGCAACGTAGCCACAAGCCCGCCAATTTCATAAGGGGCATCCACAATCGCAAACTGCTGCGCAAGCAGGCAGAATCGAGCCCCTTAATCGAGTCATCAACCACGAGTCCGAGCATGCTTCCAAAACGTCGTTACTTTCTTCTGTCGATTGTCTTTCTTGCTGCCTGTGCGAGCGTAGCGAGTCCTCCTGCTGATACCGTCCAAAGCAATACGTTGACGTTCATCCACCTGAACGACACCTACCGGGTAGATGCTGTGGAAGAGGGGCGTCGTGGTGGCTTTGGCCGGGTGGCCACGATCGTTCGACAGCTACAGAGTGAAGGTCGCGACGTTCATATCCTGCACGGTGGTGATTTTCTGTACCCGTCACTAGAGAGCCAGCTATGGCACGGCGAGCAGATGGTCGAGGCGATGAATTTTCTGGACGCGCTGGCACCGATGTATGTCGTTCCTGGTAATCACGAATTCGATCCGCGCTCTCCGGAGCCGCTGATCGACAGGGTTCGCGAGTCGAAATTCGACTGGTTGGGTGACAACATTCGATTTGCTACCGGTGCAGCTGATGTTGACAGAAGTATGCAGACAGCATTCACCTTTACATCCGGCGACAGGAAGATTGGCATCTTTGCGTTGACAGTACATCCTGATCACGGTGGCAACGTTCGTGACCACATACCATTTGTCTCAGGCTATATTGAGCGGGCAGAGAGCGTAATCAGGCAACTTGAAGCCGACGGGGTCGACCTGATCCTCGGTCTGACGCACCTGCATCTGCAAGACGATAAGCGGATTGCCCAGCTAAAAGCCAGGCATCCAAAATTCATGTTCATCGTTGGCGGTCACGAACATGAAGTGCAGTTCGAGCCGGGTGATGACGACAATGCCGTCATCATGAAGGGTGCATCCAATGCCAGGACAATCTGGCGAATCGATGTCGACTTCTCAGGCGCTGAATTGCAGCTTTCCGAAAGTAAAATCGCGGTCGACGATTCCATCGCTTTTGATGCGGGATATCAAGAGATCGCCGACAAATGGCGTGGAAAATTGCTGGCCCTCATTCCGTTCCTGCCGAGCAAGATCGGCGAAGCCACATTACCGCTTGATGCGCGGGAGGTCGCTATCAGGAATGGCGAGACTAACTGGGGGAATTTTATTGCAGACCAGATGAGAACAGCGTTTCGAAATCCGCCAGCCGATCTTGCTTTCGTCAATAGCGGCACGCTACGAATTGACGATTTTATCGCTGAAGACATTACCTTCGAGGACGTCGGCCGCACCTTTGGTTTCTCGTCATTCTTACGCTACATGACCATGAGCGGCGGTGATTTCCGTACGTTGCTTGAGGCCGGGTATCTTGGGATCGGCCCAAGTAAAGGTTATTTTCCGCAGGTGTCAGGATTTCGCGTTTGTATAGATCGGAGCCGGCCGGACGGTCAGCGCATTGTGCAAATGCTGGTTCCTGTGGACGGTGGGGGCTGGCAGGAGATCGATCAGGAGAAGGACTACTTAGTAGTCGCACCCGACTACATCTATCGCGGCGGAGACGGTTATGATTTCAGTAATGCTCGCGATGTTTCCCGTCCGGGCTCAGAACTAAAATACCTGGTTCTGGACGGAATTATCCGCGCGCAATCACTGGGAGAAACGGTGGGATCTGCAGTGGATCCCGACAATGCGCGCTTTGCCGTTCTGCCGGATAACCGGGATCGCTGTTTCGACGAATAACAGTAGAATTAGTCGATTGACTGCCCGCAGACTTACTGCTTAAAACCAAATCCGGTCTTTGGACCGAGCACTTTGGGAGGTGTTGGCAGGTCATCCCCGGCACGAGGCCAGGCTATCGGGAAACCCGGTCCCGCAATCAAATCGCCTGCTTTGATTTCATCGCGATCCAGGGAGAATGCAGACCCGTCACCGGCGCGACGGCCGCCGTCTGCCATGTAAACTGTGGTGAAGACGCGCCTTGTCGAATTAGTATCGTTGGGCTCCGCTGCGTGTATCGTTAGTGCATGGTGGAATACGACGCCGCCT
>QNFK01000113.1 GCA_003645495.1 Gammaproteobacteria bacterium | reverse complement strand
TCGATATCGCCCGCAGCGCGATCATCGGTTCGTCAAAACTTGGCGACAGCAACGCAGACCGGTCCCGGCTGATTCTGAAGCCGACTGTTGGCATATCGCAGCGGAATCCGCTGTCCTTGTGAACGCGCAGGCAGAACTCGCGATACGCCTGCACCACAATCGCGAAATCTGCTGCCGGGAAAAACCAGGTTGAGTAATGCAGACGTCGTGCGGCGTCGTCACCTTTTGAACTGCTCATCTGTGCGGTGAAGTTACTTCCGGAATTGACCAGTCGCGTGCTGACCAGACCCTGGGTCATCTTGCTGACCTCGTCAATGAGTCGGTACCGCATGCCTGCAACCGGGACCACCCGGTTGATGGATTTAAAAACATGCGGCAAGACGGTGCTCTCGCCCCAGTCCTTGATTTTCCATGGAATGCGATGTCCTGCGCGAGCGTCGGGACTATGCCGACGCAGGTCGAGATACACACGATTGCGAAATGGCAGCAGAAAGTACTTCAGGCCGACATCGATGTTAGACAAACGCTCTGAAACTGCGGCGAATTGCTCAAACGTACAGCGACGATGAGTAACTGAAAATACTCGGATTGGCCGAACTTTCAGCTCAACTTCATAGATGATGCCGAGCATGCCAAAGCTGAGGCGAAAAGCGTTTAGCAGATTGTTCTGCTCGCTTCTTATGTGGATTGGTTTGCCGTTTGGCGTAATCACCCGAATGCTCTTTACCTGGGAGGCAAAGAACGCACCGTCATCGCCGAACGCTGGCCCGATACAGGCTCCGGCGACGGCGCCACCGACGGTACGGCTCATCAGGTCGTGGGCACCGGCGAGCTCGAGACCGTGTTTTGCAAGTTGTCCTGCAAGGTCACCAATTCGCACCCCGGCCTGCACAGTAACTGTGTCACCGTAGGTATCGATGTTCCTGATTTCAGCAAGTGCCGAAACGTCTATGACCGTTCCGGCGGCAGAAGATGTACAGTCCGTGGCGGAGCTGTTGGCGCCGACAGGACGAAATGGTGTTCGATAGCGCGAATCGGGCGCTAGCGCATCGCGAATTTCCCGCACTTTGACGGGGTGCAAAACTGTAGGTGCTGACTGCTTATGTAAACGAAACCTGCCCGATCGACGGACACTCACGGCATTAACTGACATTGCTGACTCCAAAATCGAATGGGACGAGATTCGATGCTTGAGTCCAGGCACACGCCAAAAAACAATCGTCATCGGGCGATAATGCAGTCAGAGTTGCCTGGCGAAAGCCGCAAACGTGAGGTTCTAAGCGCTCGAACGAGTCGACCTCACCGATTTGGCAACCCCGCTGTCATAGGTTTCCCCTTAGACCGGTAGTTTTGCGACCCCTCCTTTCGGAAGGTGTGCCTTTTTCAAACGTTGGATTATCGTTGCACACTGGCAAACAGGCTGTCAATTTTGCTGCAAAGTTTTTTCCAGATGATGTTAAATTACATGCTTGTGAAACATTGTTTTCGTGATTTGAAAACCGATTGACCTGGGAGTGCAGTGCCATGTTGTTGTTCCGATTATCGTTAGTTCTTGCGCCTGCTTTGTTGCTGGCTACGCTGTCGCATGCCGGTTCCGTAATCGAATTCGAGACAGTTGAACATGCAACGGGCTCGCCACTTTCCGGCACAGTGAAGTTGTCGACACAGGGGAGTATGACTCGCCTGGATATCGACTCCACCGGTGGCGACGCTGGCCTCATATTTGATTCCGGCAAGGGTGAGCTGGTCATACTTGACTATGAAGACAAGAAATACTTCGTCATGACGCGTGAACAGATGGACGCGATGGCAGTACAGGTCAGTGATGCCATGCAAAAAATGGAAGAGGCGCTTGCGGCAATGCCACCCGAGCAGCGGGCGATGGCCGAGCAAATGATGAAAGGCAGAATGCCGCAACAGGCACCAGCGCAATCTCAGCCAAAATCGACCATCAGCAAAACCGGTGGCAGTGGTTCAGTCGCTGGTCTGGACTGTGATAACTATGAGGTATCACAGGCGGGGCGAAAAATTCGCGATATGTGCGTAACGCCATGGGATGAGATTGATGGCGGCCGCGAATCCACCGACGCGATGATGGCGATCGCAGATTTTTTCTCTGGAATAAAGGATGCAGTAACTGCTGCCGGTGGCATGACTGCGCTCGATCATCAGCAGGAAATGTTCGCGCACATGAAGGACCTGAATGGCTTCCCGGTGTCATCGAAATCGTTCAACGATGATGGGGTACTAACCAGTGAGTCCAGATTGATATCCAACGAAAGTGTCAGCCTTGCTCCGGGTGATTTCGCGCCACCGGCCGGCTTTACGCAGCAGGAAATGTTTTAGTCCTTACGACAGGGAAAGCAGTCCTGCAGATCATTCTTTGCCTGCTCGGGAGGCGAATTGTTAATATCCGTATGCTTTCGGCCGCGGTAAAATATTGCCATGGATAAAAATATGTTACCCGCGAATGCTGTGCTCGCCGCCAACCGTATTGCTGCTCATATCAGAGAGACGCCACTGGATTACTCACCAGCTCTAAGCGAGCTGAGCGGTGCGAATGTTTACCTGAAACTCGAAAATCTGCAGCACACAGGCTCTTTCAAATTGCGTGGCGCTTTCAATAAGCTGTTGTCGCTTACACCGGAGGAGCGCGCGGCGGGTGGTGTTGCGGCATCCAGTGGCAATCATGGGGCGGCGATTGCCTACGCCATGAGCAAACTGGGCGTTACCGGCGTCATTTTCGTCCCGGAGCAAACATCGCCGACGAAAGTGGACGCGATAAAACGTGCTGGCGGGGAAGTGCGTTTCTTCGGTAACGACGGACTGGACACTGAGATGCACGCGCGCGAGTACGCCGAGCAAAACGACATGGTCTATCTTTCTCCCTACAACGACCTTGACGTTATTGCCGGGCAGGGTACTTGTGGTGTTGAAATTGCCAGGCAGTTATCCGCTATAGATGCAGTGTTCATTGCCGTTGGTGGTGGCGGGCTAATCAGTGGTGTGGGTTCATTCCTTAAATCAGTCAATCCTGCGACCTCAGTTATTGCATGTCAGCCACTGGCGTCAGCAGTGATGACGGAGTCGGTCAAAGCAGGAGAGATACTTGATCTTCCCAGCGAGCCAACGCTGTCTGACGGCACTGCGGGCGGCATTGAAGCTGGTTCGATTACATTCGATATTTGTCGCGACCTGGTAGATGAATACCAGGTTGTTACGGAAAAGCAGATTGCTGATGCAATGTGTCTGTTCATAGACTCGCATCACATGTTGCCGGAAGGCGCTGCCGGGGTCGCTATCGCAGGTTTTCTGGCAAGCGCCGAAAAGTACCAGGGCAAGAACGTCGTCATTATTGTTTGCGGTGGCAACATAAGTCGGGAAACGCTGAAGAAAGTTATCTGACTATGCCCAGGACCAGAGCGTGGAACTGGTTGTCGAAAAATTGTTCCAAACACTCTCACTCAGTTACCAGGTGCGGCAAATGAAAACGGCAATACTGCTCGTAGCCCTGACAATTCTCTATGCGACTGCTGCGGACGGTGCATCAACCGCGTTCGTCAATGTCAATGTTATTCCAATGACATCCGAAACTGTCATGTACGCCCGAACAGTTATCGTGACGGATGGCAGGATAACCACGATCGGCAATGTTGACAGTACATCACTGCCGGCAGATGCAGTTGTGGTGGATGGTACTGATCGATATCTTCTCCCCGGGCTTGCCGAGATGCACGGCCATGTGCCAGGT
This sequence comes from Gammaproteobacteria bacterium, assembly GCA_003645495.1. GTDB lineage: Bacteria > Pseudomonadota > Gammaproteobacteria > Steroidobacterales > Woeseiaceae > SZUA-117. Next base: position 2,769 of record QNFK01000113.1, on the reverse strand, counting down.
GGTTCAGCGCAGAGCTTGTCGCGAGTTCTAAGTCTCTATGTGGCCAATGGCGTTACCACGGTTCGCGGAATGTTGGGACAGCCATCGCATCTCGAACTGCGAAAGCGTATTGCTACGGGAAAAATGCTGGGCCCCAGGCTCATTACTTCAGGGCCCTCACTGAACGGTCGTAGTGTAAGCAGCCCTGAGGCGGCCATTGCCATGGTTGAGGCGCAGCATGCGGCCGGCTACGATTTCCTGAAAATTCACCCGGGACTGACGTGGCCGGAATTCGAGGCCATTGCCGCAACAGCCAGGCGGCTCGGGATGCCTTTTGCGGGTCATGTTCCGGAAGATGTGGGCATCCGCCGTGCGCTGGATGCGGGCATCGCGACGGTTGACCATCTCGATGGGTACATGCCGGCATTGTTGCCAGTGAATGATGACCCATTGGGCGGTCTGGGCGGTTTTTTCGGAGTTTTCATCGCCGATCAGGCGGATGAAACGAAGATCGCGGATATCGTGGCCGCGACAGCCGCAGCAGGCGTCTGGAATGTACCTACCGAGTCATTATTTCAACACGCAACCTCTGCCGCACTTGATCTTGACGAAATGGTTGACTGGCCGGAAATGATTTACATGCCGGCAGCAACGGTATCGCAATGGCACGCGGCCAAACGAGATTTGCTTGATGATGACAACTACGACGCTGCAACAGCGGCGCGGGCAGTTCGCATCAGGCAGCGCTTGATCACTGAGTTACACGCGGCCGGCGCCGGGCTATTGCTTGGCTCTGATTCGCCGCAGATTTTCAACGTGCCAGGATTTGCGATTCATCGGGAACTGGAATTCCTGGTAGAGGCAGGGCTGACGCCATTCGAGGCGCTCGAGACAGGTACCGTGAACGCTGCGGAATTCTTCGGTCGGGCGAGTGAATTCGGTTCCGTAACGACCGGTAAGGTCGCGGATCTCGTGCTTCTCGATGCCAACCCATTGCAGGACATTTCGAATTCACGCCGGGTTCATGGCGTCATGTTGAACGGTCGATGGCTTTCCCGTGCGGATATTGACGCTTTGCTGGAACAATACGAGCGCTAGTCTGCGCCCCGCCTCATCTTTTCCACGCAGGGTTGCAACTATTTTGCCACCGGCAGACTCCAAATTGAGTACGGTTCGGCAAAATCTGGTCAATTAAATACCGAGGGACTTCCATTATGCGCAGCATACTGATTATGGCGATGTTTACAGTCAGCCTGGCGAACGCCGCCTGGAATGAATACGAAGAAGAGCGGGATCTTAATCTTGGTGCCAATGGTATCAATACACTCGAGATCGAGGCAGGTGCTGGTAGCCTGGAAATCGTTGGTGTGTCCGGCGCGGAAGAAATCGTCGTTAGTGCGACTATTTATGTGCCGGAAAAGGATGAAGATAAAGCACGGAATGAAATCAAATCGCATTTAGTACTTAGCCTGGAAAAAGACGGCAACAATGCGGTATTGAAGAGTTATTTCAATGAGTACTTCGTGAGTTCTGGCGACAGCCCACATGTTCAGCTCGAAGTGCTTGTGCCGGAACGATTTGGCCTGATCATTGATGATGGATCGGGATCGATTGTTGTGAAAAATGTTTCGGGAAATATTGAGCTCGAAGATGGTTCCGGATCGATATTGATGACCAATGTCGGTGGTGATGTGGAAATTGATGATGGCTCAGGTTCGATCTCGGTCGAAGGAGTTCGCGGTGACCTGTTCATCGGCGATGGCTCAGGCAGTATTAAAGTCCGTGAGGTCGCAGGTAGTGTAACTGTCGACGATGGCTCCGGAAGTATTAACGTTTCCGATGTCGAGAAGGACCTGATCATTGAAGAAGAGGGTAGCGGTTCGCTGAATTTCTCGAATATCGGTGGTCGGGTAGAGAAAGAAGGCTAACCCGTATTGTCGAAATTCGCTGCGGGTCGGCGGACATCGCGACTCCACGTGAAATAAGCGGCTGGCACGATAGCGTATAGTCCCTCGGAGACGAATTATTCTCCGGGGGGAGATTTCATGAGCAATAAGACAACCTACGATCAACGATTGTTTGATCTATACGATCGTTACGCCCACGGATTTATCAGTCGACGGCAGTTTCTTGATCGGGCAGCAGCGGTAACGGCCAGTGGTGTGTCTGCTGCAGCGATACTCAATGCACTTAGCCCGGATTACGCGCTCGCCAACCAGGTCGCTGCGGACGATCCGTCGATTACAGTCAGCTACCAGGAATATTCGTCCCCGCAGGGCGCAGGTACGATGCGTGGTTACCTGGCCGTACCGACCGGTATTGAGGAAAAAATGCCTGGTGTTGTGGTAATCCACGAAAATCGTGGACTGAATCCATACATCGAAGACGTCGCCAGGCGAGTTGCGAAGGCAGGGTTCATCGGTTTCGCTCCTGACGCGTTGACCCCACTTGGCGGATATCCCGGCAACGATGACGATGGCCGCAGCATGATGCAAAAACGCGACCGCAATGAAATGCTTGAAGACTTTGTTGCGGCCGTCGGATATTTGCAAGCCCATGAACAATGTAATGGAAAAGTTGGCTGCGTCGGCTTCTGCTACGGTGGTAGTGTCTCGAACGAACTTGCCGTTCGCCTGCCTGAACTTGCCGCGGCCGTACCGTTTTACGGGCGACAACCTGGGACAGAAGACGTCGAAAAAATACGCGCGCCGTTATTGATTCATTACGGTGAACTCGACGCGCGAGTCAACGAAGGCTGGCCCGCCTACAAAGAGGCACTCAATGCGGCTG
>QNFK01000112.1 GCA_003645495.1 Gammaproteobacteria bacterium | reverse complement strand
GTTGGAATCTGGGGTAGGGCGGTGCAGGAAGATCAGTCGTTGCGCGAAGGCGACCGGATCGAAATCTACCGGTCATTGCTGATCGACCCGCGGGCTGCGAGAAGGCAGCTGGCTGAACATGGCGGTTTTATGGGCCGCGACCGCCAGAGCAGCGGCCAGGGCCGGCAGCCTGTCAATAAGGTCGGTGCAACCGGCAAAAAAGACTAAAGATCAGGGGAGAGTTCCTGTTCACTAAAGATCTCGGTGACTGTCTGATCGTCGAAAAATATTGATATCCAGCGCTTGAAGGTGGCTGTGTCTTTGCCGATGCGCAGGTAATAGACGTAATCCCAGCGGTCGTCGTGGAAAGGGTCATCAATCATCGGCGTCCCAAGCAGAAACCGAACCTGGTTGCGTGTCATGCCAACCTCTACCTGATCAATATCTTCCTGTTTGAGCAGGTTTCCCTGTGACAGGGCGGCCTGGTAAACACATCCGCTGGCCAGCAGCGTTATGCACAGAAAGATCGTAGTCGCTAGTAGTTTTCGCATTGATCAGGTCGTTTGTTTAGGGAAATTCAATGGCTTGCAGCTTAGTGAGACCGCTCATTTAGTGGAGCGTTCTGTCTAACTGGGTCATAATAGGCGCGCATGATACCTACTTGTCATGTCCCGCGGTAGCCACCGTGTGTTTCCGCAAACAAAGAGCGAAAATCAATGGTACAACGTCAGGAATTGCGCAAGGCCGGTCTCAAGGTGACACTGCCGCGGTTGAAAATCCTGGAAATTCTCGAAAATGGCGGAATGCGGCATCTGAGCGCCGAGAATATTTATCGCGAGTTGCTGGATCTGGGTGAGGATATTGGTCTTGCGACTGTTTATCGTGTGCTCACGCAGTTCGAGGCCGCCGGCCTGGTCAAGCGGCACAACTTCGAAGGCGGGCACTCGGTCTTTGAACTCGACGATGGCGGCCATCACGATCACATGGTCTGTATTGAAAGTGGTGACGTCGTTGAATTCATGAATGACGAGATCGAGAAGCTGCAGCACGATATCGCAAAATCACACAATTTCGAGTTAATTGGCCACAACATGGTGTTGTATGTACGGCCGCTAAAAAAGGACGCCAAAAAAGACGGCAATAGCTGATCCTGTAATCAGGCGCGTTTGGTTTTTTTGTCGACACGCATTCCTGAACGCAACATTTCCGCCGCGTGCTCCCGTGTCCGTTTTGTAATCTCAACGCCACCCAGCATTCTCGCCAGTTCCTCGACACGTTCGTCCTCACCCAGCTGGGTGATTCCTGTTTTGGTGGATTTGCCATCTGTGATTTTCATGATGCGAAAATGATTGCTGGCAAGGCTCGCCACTTGCGGTAGATGCGTCACGCAAAATACCTGGCGTGTCTGTCCCAACTCGCGCAGACGTAAGCCGACCATTTCGGCGACACCACCGCCGACGCCACTATCTACTTCGTCAAACACCATTGTTGGAATGGCGCTGCCGTCACTGGCGATAACCTGGATGGCGAGACTCATTCGAGATAACTCACCACCGGAGGCCACCCGGGATAACGGCTGCGGCTCCTGGCCCGGATTCGCGCTGATCTGGTATTCAACGTCGTCGAGGCCCCACGGTCTTGGATCATTGATGTCGCGCGACGAAACGCGGGCCACAAATACACCGCCGGGCATGCCGAGGTTCGACATGGCGTTTGTGACCGCCGTCGAAAATGCTGCGGCAGCCTTATTGCGCCCGGTCGATAGGCTGCGGGCTGATTTTCGGTAAATGGATTCGGCCTGCCTGGTTGATTCTTCCAGCTCAGCGCCACGTTCTTCGGCGTGTTCCAGGTCATTCAGCTGTACTTTAAGTCGCTGGTGCAGCTGGTCGATTTCCTCTGGCTCGATGTGGTGTTTCCGCGCAATGGTCGCAATAGCATCCAGTCGTTCTTCCACCCAGTTTTGTCGGGCAGGATCCATGTCAAGGTCGTCCGCATAGCGCCGCAGCAGATCGACTGTTTCCGAAATTTGAATATTGGCATCCTGCAGCAAATTCAATGCTGGTCGCAGAGACTCGTCCACGCCGCTAAGAGAATCAATCGCATGGGTAGCGTCTGCCAGCAAGCTTTGTGCGTTGGTCGGGTCGCCGTCATAGATTTGTTGCAATGCCCGGTGCACACCTTCTGCCAGTCGCCCGCTGTTTTGCAGTTTCAGTCTTTCCTGGGACAACTCGATGATCTCATCGGCCCCCAGGTCGAGAGCATCCAGTTCGTTTAGCTGGAAACGCAGTAACTCCAGCCGTGAAACCCGGTCTGCGTTCGCAGATTTCAGATCGCTGAGCTGTTCGGCAAGATCCTGCCAGTCAGAAAAAGCAGTAGCAGTTGCAACGCCGAGATCGACGAGGCCACCAAAGTAATCAAGTAAATCCCTTTGCACGCTTTTGTGGCCAAGTGACTGGTGGAAATGTTGTCCATGAATATCCAGCAGCATCTCGCCCAGTGTTTTCAGACTTTGCTGCGGCACGCTGTTGCCATTGATGAATGCACGCGATCGCCCGTCCGCATTGATGACGCGGCGAAGATTGCATTCGTCGTCCAGGTCAAGCATCTGCTCTTCCAGCCAATGCCGTGCACCCGGCAGGTTTTGCAGATCAAATTCTGCGGTGAACTCGGCGCGTTTTGTGCCGGACCGGACCAGGCCACTGCCGCCACGTTCGCCAAGTACCAGACCGAGCGCATCGACAAGAATCGATTTGCCGGCGCCAGTCTCACCGGTCAGCACCGTCATGCCCGGTGAGAATTCCACTTCGACCTGGTCGATGATGGCGAAATTACGCACCTGGAGGCTCGTCAACATTATCTATTCCTTGCTCTGCCGCACGCGTACGTCACGACCCCAGTGGAGCTTGGAACGCAGAATCTCGTAGAAGTCGTAACCCGGCGGATGAAGCAGCGTAATGCGATGCTCGGATTCCCGGATCACAAGCTTGTCGTCCGTGCCAAACTCGCCAAGTGTATGTCCGTCCACGCTGACTTCCGCTTTGGTATCTTCTCGCGCCAGGAGTTTTACTTCGATTTCCTGGTTGGCTGGTATGACTATTGGTCTGTCGCTAAGGGTGTGCGGACATATAGGTACAACGACAATTGCGTCAAGTTGCGGCTGGATAATGGGTCCGCCGCAGCTCAGGGCATAAGCGGTTGAGCCGGTTGGTGTTGCGGCGATCAAGCCATCGCCCATGTGCGTGTTGACGTATTTCCCCGCAATCCTGGTTTCGAAATCGAGCATTCGCCCGGTCTCACGGCGTTGCAACACGATGTCGTTCAGTGCCAGTGCAGTCTTCTCACTGCCATCCGCTGCAGTTACTTTAGCCTCCAGTTGCAGGCGCGACTCGCTCGTATAATTGCCGCCCAGTACTTGCTCGAGGCTCTCCAGCATATCCGCAGGCGATACATCCGCCAGGAATCCGAGCCGTCCGCGATTGATGCCCAGCAGTGGCACGTCGACCTCCGCTACCAGCCCGGCGGCATGCAACATCGTGCCGTCCCCGCCGACGGCAATAATCAGATCGGCTTCGCGGGCCAGCGCATTATCGTCAACAGGCTGTGCGGCCAGCGCATCGGCATTATCCGCATTCGCGAGCACCACGACGCCGGCTTTGGCAAGGAACCCGGCCAGCCGGATCATGGGCTCGGCGACGCGCGAGTCCGTAAACAGGCCCACGAGAGCCACTGTCTTGAATGAATTTTTCATGCCACGGTTTGTTCTTGACTGATAATAATAGGGTTCGGCACCAGGAAGCAGGATCGTAGATTGTTACAAACCCTTGACCCGCCGCCAAGCCGTTGCTAACTTTTTGTTTTTACACTAACACAATGTGTTAGTCGTTCTTTTTGCGTTTCTTTGCGAATGGCCAGCGAAGCACTTAGTCAATTACCTAACGAGCGTGCTCAGTACCTGCTGAAGGTCCTGATACAGCGATTTATTCGCGACGGCCAGCCGGTCGGTTCACGGACGTTATCGCGTGACTCCGGGATAGAACTCAGCCCCGCAACGATTCGCAATGTCATGTCGGAACTGGAGGAACTCGGGCTGATTTCTGCCCCGCATACCTCCGCTGGCCGGGTTCCGACGCCGCAGGGATACCGGCTGTTCGTCGATACGCTGGTCCGCTACAAGCCGCCAAATGATGCTGAAATTCAGAAACTGCAGCAGCAGCTGGGCGAGCAGGGCGATGAACCGAATGCGCTGATTGGCTCGGTATCGAAAATGCTCTCCAGCATAACGAGCCTTGCCGGCGTAGTGACCGTGCCACGGGGACAGCGGGCAATATTGCGGCAAATTGAATTCCTGCTGCTATCTGACAATCGTGTGCTGGCCATCCTCGTTATTAACGATCGTGAAGTACAAAACCGGGTTTTGCACACCGAACAGCCACATACTCCGGAGGAGTTGCAACGCGCCGCCAATTTCATCAACGAAAATTACGTCGGCTGCGACCTGACGCAGATTCGCGAGCAGTTGATTGATGATCTGGACCGCACGCGTGACTCCATGAACCAGGCGATGCACGACATCATCTCAGTGGCGCAGTCTGCGATGGAGGGCGCGGCGGCCCCGGCAGGTGAATTCGTGCTCAGGGGCGAAACCAATCTGATGGATTTTGCCGAGCTTTCGGACATCGAAACCATCCGCCGCTTGTTCGAGGCGTTCTCCAGGAAGCGATTCATGCTCAAGTTGCTGGACAAGAGCATCAACGCCAGTGGTGTGCAGGTGTTTATTGGTCACGAGTCCGGCTACGAGATTCTGGATGATTGCAGCGTAGTGACTGCACCCTACCGGGTGGACGATGACCACATTGGGGTACTCGGAGTGATTGGGCCGACCAGGATGGCGTATGACCGAGTCGTGCCTATTGTCGATATTACGGCGCGATTGCTGGAGTCGGCGATGAATCCGAAGGATTGATACAAAGCCGCCACAAATTTCCCGATATCTGCAATTAATGCCCGCCTGCTCTTGATATTTGCTGGTAGAACCCCAAAATCCCCGCATCTTTGAATTTGATGCCCGCACGCGGTTGATGCTGGCATTGCCGGACCGGAGCACATAGCAGATGAACGGACAGCCTGATCACCCGACAGGGGACGATGCTGACCACGAAGAAGTTGCCGCACAGGACGATACAGTGGCGGAGGCAGCGAATACCGAGGTAGTCGAAGACGCGTTAACAGTGGCTCAGGCCAAAGCAGACGAGAACTGGAACAAATACCTGCGGACGGCTGCGGAACTTGAAAACGTTCGCAAGCGTGCCGCGCGGGACGTGGAAAAAGCGCACAAATTCTCCCTGGAGCGCATCGTGGCCGACCTCCTGGAGGTACGTGACAGCCTTGAAATGGCGTTGTCCACCGGCGACCAAAGCACTATTGAAAATCTGCGAGAGGGCAATGAGACGACGCTGAAGCTGCTTGCGGCAGTAATGCAACGCTATGGAGTCGAGGATATTGATCCGCTGGGCGAACCGTTTGACCCTAACCGCCACGAGGCGATGACCATGCAGCCCTCCACCGACGCTGAGCCTGATAGCGTACTGACGGTATTTCAGAAGGGTTATGCCCTGAATGGGAGACTGTTACGGCCAGCCAGGGTGGTAGTCGCCGCAGCACCGAGCAAAGGCGCCGAAAAGGCCTGAAACAACAATACTAAAGGGCACTCAGGTGCTTGAAACACCTGCGGCTGGCCCCACTAAGAGCCTAACTTTGAAATCATTCCAGACGGAGAACACAAATCATGGGTAAAGTTATTGGTATCGACCTGGGTACCACCAACTCCTGCGTCGCGGTCATGGAGGGCGATAAGCCCCGCGTGATCGAGAATAGCGAAGGGGACCGAACCACGCCCTCAATCGTTGCCTTCAGCAAGGACGACGAGGTGCTCGTAGGCCAGTCTGCAAAACGACAGGCTGTGACCAATCCAACCAACACACTGTTTGCAGTCAAACGACTGATTGGCCGGCGCTTTGAGGACGAGGTCGTACAGCGCGACATCGCAATGGTGCCGTACACGCTGCTCAAGGCAGACAATGGTGATGCCTGGGTTGAGGCGAATGGCAAAAAGATGGCTCCGCCGGAAATATCGGCGCGCGTTCTCATGAAAATGAAGAAAACGGCTGAGGACTACCTCGGTGAAGCCGTGACGGAAGCCGTGGTAACCGTACCTGCCTATTTCAACGATTCGCAACGCCAGGCAACTAAAGACGCCGGCAAAATCGCGGGCCTGGACGTTAAACGAATTATCAACGAGCCTACTGCTGCAGCCCTTGCTTATGGCATGGACAAAAAACGTGGTGACGCGACCATCGCTGTATACGATCTCGGTGGCGGAACGATTGACGATTCAAAAAATGAAATAGCCGAGGTTGATGGCGAACACCAGTTCGAAGTGCTGGCGACCAATGGCGATACATTCCTGGGTGGTGAAGATTTCGACGTGCGGGTGATCAAGTACCTCAGTGCGGAATTCGAGAAAGAAAGCGGTGTTGATGTCACAAAGGATCCGC
>QNFK01000111.1 GCA_003645495.1 Gammaproteobacteria bacterium | reverse complement strand
GTTATCGATTTTCTCAGGGACCCGGACTCCGAGGTAGTTGAGCAACAACCCGAATTTGCGGTCAATGAACACCGTTCGATCAAACCGGCATACCTGGTGGTCGAGGGTTCCTGCACCCATCTTGGCTGTGCGCCGCTGGCAGAATTTGACGTTGGTCCGGCAGACAACTGGTTCGGCGGATTCTTTTGCCCGTGCCACGGCTCGCGCTTCGATCTTTCCGGCCGTGTTTACAATGGTGTGCCGGCGCCGACCAATCTGCGTGTTCCGCCGTACCGCTATATTCGCGAAGACATCATCATCATTGGCCAAGAATCGGGAGCAGCGTAATGGCACGTATTGAATCCGAAATTGGCACGCCGAAGGGTGGCTTCATGAAGTGGATCGACGATCGTTTCCCGTTCACGGAAACGATGAGATACCACATCACTGAGTATTACGCTGCCAAGAGTTTCAACTGGTGGTACATCTTCGGTGTGCTGGCGTTTGTTGTGCTCGTCATCCAGATCGCGAGCGGAATTTTCCTGACGATGAATTACAAACCGTCGGCGGAAGAAGCTTTTGCGTCAGTCGAATACATCATGCGCGATGTCGAGTGGGGCTGGTTGATTCGTTACATGCATTCGACCGGAGCATCGTTCTTTTTCATCGTTGTCTACCTGCATATGTACCGGGCGATGATGTACGGCTCCTACCAGAAACCGCGTGAGCTGATCTGGATAATCGGCATGCTGATTTTCTTTATCCTGTTCGCCGAAGCCTTCGCCGGCTACTTGCTGCCATGGGGCCAGATGTCCTACTGGGGCGCCCAGGTCATCATTTCGCTGTTTGGGGCAATCCCGTTTGTCGGGGAGGCGCTGGTTGAAATAATCCGTGGCGATTATTCAATTACAGACATAACCCTGAATCGATTTTTTGCGTTGCACGTTATCGTGCTGCCGCTGGCGCTGATCTCCATGGTATTCGTGCATATCGTCGCCGTGCATCACGTGGGCTCGAATAACCCTGACGGCATTGAAATCAAGGATCACAAAGGGCCGGATGGCGTGCCACTTGATGGCATCGCGTTTCATCCGTATCACACAACCAAGGACCTGGTTGGCATCATCGTGTTCCTGATGATTTTCTCCGCGGCGATGTTTTTTGCGCCGGACATGGGTGGTTATTTCCTCGAGCACGCCAATTTTGAGCCTGCCAATGTAATGGCAACTCCGGAGCACATCGCACCGGTGTGGTACTTCACGCCGTTCTACGCAATATTGCGTGCGGTGCCGAACAAACTCTGGGGCGCGATTCTCATGGCCGGGTCTGTACTGATACCGGTATTCCTGCCGTGGCTGGATCGCTCAAGGGTCAAGTCCATTCGCTATCGCGGCTGGATTTACAAAATGGCCCTGGGATTATTTGTCATCAGCTTCGTAGTGCTGGGTTGGTTGGGCATGCAACCCGCGGAAGGAATTTACGTGATGCTGGCGCGAATATTTTCGGTAATCTATTTCGGGTTTTTTCTCTTGATGCCGTATTACACGACGATTGACAAAACGAAGCCGGTTCCGGACAGGGTGGTCTATCATGGATAAAACCATCAGGTTCAGTGTAGTGCTGGCAGCACTACTCACAACGACAGGCGCATTGGCTGCATCAAGCATTGAGCTTGAGCCAGCTCACAATGATCCGGGCAACATCAATTCGTTACAGCGCGGCGCAAGAAATTTCATGAATTATTGCGCCGGCTGTCATTCGGCCAAGTATGTTCGCTTCAATACGCTCGGGCGGGATCTCAACCTCAGCGAAGATCAGCTCATAGAAAACCTCATGTTCAATGCTGAACAGGTGTTCGACACTATCCAGGCGACGATGCCGCTTGATGATGCGGCCCGGTGGTTCGGTTCGGCGCCACCCGACATGTCGTTGATGGCGCGCGCTCGTGGCACGGACTACGTCTATAATTACCTGCGGGGTTTTTATCTCGATCCGGACAGCCCGACCGGCGTGGACAATCGTGTGCTGGAGGGTACCAGCATGCCGAATGTTTTATGGGAACTGCAGGGCTATCAAAAGGCAATATTCAGTGAAGACGACCATGGCATCGAGGCATTCGATCGATTCGAGCAGGTAACGCCGGGCACGATGTCGGCTGAGGAGTTCGACGATTTTGTCCGCGATACAGTAAACTTTCTTGAATATATTGGCGAGCCGGTCCGATCAACCAGACGCGTCCTGGGTGTCTGGGTATTAATGTTCCTGATCGTGTTCCTGATCATTGCGTCAATGCTCAAAAAACAAGTCTGGAAAGATGTCACCTGATAGTTGCATCCAACCAACTTAACTTTCTAAAAACAAAGCAGCACTAACTTACTTTATTAAGGGGACCGCATTATGGCAGTCATTGCCAACCGACGATCCGTTATGACTTTATTTTCGAAGCCGACGTGTATTCATAGTCACCGCACGCGCCTGGTACTTGCCGAAAAAAGTGTCAACATCGAAATTTCCAGTATAGATGGCCCGGATTTGCCTGAAGACCTGATGGACCTGAATCCATATCACACCGTACCGACACTGGTCGATCGCGATCTTGTTCTGTACGACTCGCGCGTAATCATCGAGTATCTTGACGAGAGATTTCCGCATCCGCCACTGATGCCTGTTGATCCCGTAACACGAGCGCAGTTTCGCCTGGCGTTGTTTCGCATAGAAACGGACTGGTACCAGTTTGCGGAGCAATTCGACAACGACGGTGACCGCAAGCTCGCGTCTAAATCCAGAAAAATGCTGCGTGAAAGTATCCTGGCAAGTGTCGATCTGTTTGCTGCCAAGCAATATTTCCTGAGTGATGAGTTCTCACTTGTGGATTGCAGTATCGCACCGATTCTCTGGCGCCTGCCGGTTTATGGAATCGAACTTGGCAACCAGGCCGAGCCGATCGAGATGTACATGAAAAGAGTCTTTGAGCGGCGCTCTTTCCAGGAAAGCCTGACCGAGCTAGAGCAGGAAATGCGCTTGTAAACTGCTAAAAGGGCAATTATGACGTCCTCGAGCAAATCGAAACGCCCTTACCTGATTCGTGCCATGCACGAATGGATGGGCGATAACGGGCACACACCGCATATAGTGATCGACACAACGCTGGATGGGGTTACAGTGCCAACCGAGCACATTAAGGATGAAAAAATTATTCTTAATGTCAGTCACTCGGCTGCTCACAACCTCAAGCTGACCAATAGCGGTGTAAGTTTCCGCGCACGTTTCAGTGGAGTCCCGTTTGACGTCTGGGTGCCGATTTCATCCGTGATGGGAATCTATGCAAAAGAGACCGGCCAGGGAATGATTTTCTCGCATGGCAGCGACCAGCCTGATGGCCCGGACGACCCGGAAGAACTCGAAAAACCCCGCAGCAGCGACCGCTCCCACCTCAAAGTCGTAAAATAACCACCCACCAAACCCAAATATTGGCGGTGCCGAAAATTCTGCCTATCTGCGCCATCTGTGAATACGAAAATCGTAGACAAGGTACGTAGGAGCCGTACGGAAAGACAATTCAATCCAAAAGCTGAGACCTTGATTCTATCGGGGCGACGGGCGATCAATCAATGCATTACGCATCAACTTTCAATCGCCAAACCCAATCCTGTGCACCATTCATCACCCGCCAAGCAATATCGTATCGATCAAGTCACAAAGGCAATGCAGAACAACCAGGTGCACTTCCTGAATGCGAGCCGTTCGCGTCGCAGGCACCCTGATCTCTATATCGCCATCCTCCAGTAAATCTGCCATACGTCCGCCATCGCGGCCGCTCAATACGACAACCTGCATTTCACGCTCGTGCGCCGCGACAATGGCACGACTGACATTTTCAGAATTTCCAGAGGTTGATATTGCAAGAAGAATGTCATTTTTTCGACCCAGCGCACGAACCTGCTTGGCGAAAATTTCTTCATATGAATAATCGTTGGCGATCGCTGTAATCGTCGATGAATCGGTAGTCAGTGCCATACCAGGCAAACCGGGTCGTTCCATCTCGAATCGATTCAGGAGTTCCGCTGAAAAATGCTGCGCGTCTCCGGCGGACCCACCATTGCCACAACTCAGGATTTTGCCGTCATCGAGCAACGACTGGCTCATCAGCTGCCCGGCTTTGGCGATGCTCTGGACGATCTGCTCAGCAGATGCCTGCTTGACTGCAATACTCTCGGCAAAATGTTCCTGAATTCTTTTTTCAGCGTCCATCTGGCATCCCACGGTTATGGCCTGAAGGCATCCTTAATCCATTGTAGCTCGCATTGCCGGTCTGGTGCCTTATCAAAAGCCAGAACGTCGAAACGCACATTATGATTACGATACTCGGCATGCTGGCTGAGGAATGACGCTGCAGTCTGCACAAGTTTTCTTTGTTTGTGGCGATCGACGGAAGCAGCGGCGGAAACGAAGCGACTGCTGGCGCGGTAGCGGACTTCAACAAAAACCAGGCAATTGCCATCGCTCATGATGTGGTCGACTTCGCCAAAGCGACAGCGAAAGTTTTTTGCCACTGGCGCCAGCCCGTTGGCCTTCAGGTATTTAAGTGCTTCAAGCTCAGCTTTGTGGCCGCGACGCTTGGCTAGTTGTCGAGTGGCATTTCCTGCCATTCTCTTTGCTCATCGCGCCCTGAATCCGAGTCAAAGTCCTCGAACATAAACTGGAATTCATTAATTTCCGGCAACGCCACCGGCACGCCGCGCTCAAACTGTGCCCAGGCTAACTTCCGATGAACGCGCCCGTCTGCTTCAAGATAAAGGCGGCCGGTTGCACCGATGATTTCATCCATCGGTCCGTCCTTGGCACTAAACAACCCACCAACCAGGTGGTACGCGTCGTAACCCATGGCATGCAGACGCGCGAGGCGCTTCTCTGCCGGCCAGAATTCGTTGTAAATCTGCGGGTAGTCCGCGATCCAGGCCGGGGGCGCAATTACCCATGGCGCATCAGCAAACATCACCCCGTTAAGATCGGAGTTCGAGCGTCCATCCAGCGAATAGATAAACGAGGTCGAGTACACCGGCAATTCGCCGGCGTAATGAAACTTCAACTGCGATTTAATCAGGCGGCCGGCCTTGGCGTCGGTTGCCAGAAATACGAAATCCACATCCTGTCTGCGGCGCGGATCAAACTGCAGGGGAGAACCTACATTGGCGCGCAATCGGTTGTAACGCTGCACGCTACTCGTCAATGCCATCAAACCCTGGATCTCAAAGGAAAAATCCTGATCTGCCGGCTCATAGCTGCGATAGTCGAGCATGCTGCCACCCAGAGATTCAAACGTGCTGGTGAAACTCGAGAGTACCCGGCGGCCCCAGTCATTCGCCGGCACCAGTGCAACTGCATTGCGTCGCCCCTCATCGAATGCCCGCGCCGCTGCAGAGCTCGCCTCATCTTCAGGCGCCAGGGCGAACTGGTAAAAGCCTGGCGGTGGCAGCGCATTGCCCGAGAGGTAATTAAGCGTCAGGACCGGCACCGGCAACAACACTTCTGCTGCCAGCTCGCTGACGTTCCTTCTTAGCAACGGGCCGACTACGAATTCTGCGCCCTCGGCAACCGCGTCTGCATACGCAGCTTTAGCGCCGCCACTTGCGTTGACGTCATAGACACGAATCTGTTGCTGGCTGTCGAGACCGGATACAGCGGCAAAATACGCGCCAAAAAAACCGTTCTTGATGGCGTTGCCAGCAGACGAATTATTTCCCGATAACGGCAGCAGCAATGCGATCTGCCGTGGATGATTCAACAAGGCGCTGTCCGGCAGGGACAAGTCGGAAACGATTTCAATTGCCGGATGATTAACGTACAGATCCTGCCAGCGAATGACCCCGTTTCCCCAGCCTATTCCCTGTTGTCCGGTTGTATTGGCGAGAACACCAAGCGACAACCAGCCAAGTGTTACTGAATCGTAAGTTTCATCCTCTGCCGCGCGCAGTACCGCTACATCGCTGACCAGCAGCCCGGCCCACAATCTACGACGATTACGTTCGATCGACGCGGCGTCATCGAGCCAGTTTTCTCGCTGCGTATACAGGCCGATCGCTTTTACAGGATCGCCTTTTTGCAACCACGCGTCGGCGCGCAATGCCTCAACACGAACGCGATGTTCAACAGGCAGCGGTTGACGGCTGAGCGGTTCGAGCAGTGCCAGTGCCTGGTCGGGTTTTCCCTCCCACAAAGCAAGCGCAGCTGCGTCCGCACTCCACAACCAGAGCAGATCGCCACTCTGCGGTGTTGTAACTCCCTGCAATGCATTGCGTGCTCTTATGCCATCGCCAGCATGTAGCCATTGTTCAACTGCCAGCAGCGTTAACCGGTCACGTTCCGCTCCGCCGGCGTCTGCGGCCAGGCCGATGTACAAGCCTGCGGCATCCGCGTAACGGCCATCCTGTGCAAGCATTTCGGCGCGGCGTTCATTGTGTCCGCCGCCATAGCTGCCAAAGTCAGTTGTTGCGCATGCGCTGAGTAACAAGGTTAGCGCCAGGACAATGCTGTAGCGGTGCAAAACTGATGCGACCCTTACC
>QNFK01000110.1 GCA_003645495.1 Gammaproteobacteria bacterium | reverse complement strand
TTGTCGCCTCCGGCGATTATGATGAGAGCATGCCTGAAGACTACGTTGCGCCGGAGTCGGTGCGATTATTTCTTGAAGCCGACTCCGATATAGAAGTCCGGCAGTCAAAAAATCCGTGGCTTGTTTCCGGTGATCATGTGAAGACCACGATTATCGATCGTGAAATTGCCTTTACCGGTGGTATGAACATCGGTCGCGAATATCGCTATGTATGGCACGACATGATGATGGAGCTGCGTGGACCGGTTGTCGACATACTGACAAACGAATTCAACGATGCATGGGCGCATGCAGGATTCTTCGGTGACCTGGGCTACTTTATTCACAAGATGCGTCGCAATGCGCAATACGCTGAAGATGCTGGTTATCCAATCCACGTTTTGTTTACGCGATCCGGGAATGCGGAAATATTCAGGGCACAAAAAGCTGCCATACAGTCTGCCAGGAAATACATTTACATACAGAACGCTTACTTCACAGACGATGCGATGCTTTATGAACTCGCAAAAGCCCGCCGTCGCGGTGTCGATGTTCGTGTAATAATGCCATTGCGCGGCAACCATGGCCCGATCAATACGAGTAACATCCTGGCTGTTAATGCAATGCTGGAACATGGCATACGAGTGTTTGTGTATCCGGGAATGTCACATGTAAAGGCAGCTGTATTTGACGGTTGGGCCTGCCTTGGCTCAGCTAACTGGGACAAGCTGAGTTTTCGCACTAACAAAGAACTCAATATTGCAACGTCACACCCGCAGGCTGTTGATGAACTGCTGGAACGAGTGTTTGCGGCGGACTTCGAAAAATCCGTCGAGGTAACTGAACCTTTTCCGGAACGCTGGACGGATCAACTGTTGGAAATCCTTGCCGACTATTTGCTTTAGGTGCGACGCAACGTAATGACTTTATGAGTGCTTTTCTCTCCAAATCCAAACTCATGTCCGCCCGGCAGTGCCTGAAACGACTGCACCTTGAAGTTCAGCACCCGGATCTGAAAGTTGTTTCCAGAAAGACCGAGGCGGCTTTCGCAATAGGCAACCAGGTTGGCGATGTTGCCCGCAGCATATACGGCACAGATGACAGCGTCTTCATTCCGTATGCGGGCGGACTGGGACACGCCCTGAAGAAGACCAGGCGTTTGATTGCTGAGGGCCCTGCGTACCCGATTTTCGAGGCAACGCTGCAACACGCGGGCGTATTGGTTCGGGTAGACGTACTGCTTCCGGATGGTGATGGCTGGCGCATTGTCGAAGTAAAAGCATCGACATCGGTCAAGGACGAACACATCTTTGATTGCGCTGTGCAACGCTGGGTATTCGCAGGGCTCGGTCACAAAATGACGACAATGGCGCTGGCCTATGTCGACAATACTTTTGTTTATGAGGGTGATGAAGACTATTCGGGACTGCTGATCGAGTCGGACGAGACCGAACAGACCGATAGCATGCTGGCAGTCATTCCGGAATGGATTGCCAAAGCAAAACGCGCCGCGTCGGGCCGCGAACCGGATATCGGCGTTGGCAGCTATTGTTACAAGCCGTACGAGTGCCCGTTCGTTGGCCATTGCTGGCCCGCCGATGTCGATTATCCGCTGCAGGGACTGGGTGGCAACAGGGCAAAGCTGGGCGAATTTATCGCCGCAGGAATGCGGGACATACGGGACGTGCCAGTGGCCCGACTCAACGAGAAACAACAGCGTATCCAAAAAGTCACGCAGACAGGTGACGCCGAATTGCTACCGGGTGCACGACAATTTGTTGAGTCGCTGGGGTATCCGCGGTACTACCTTGATTTTGAAACGATCGCGCCGGCGGTGCCGATCTGGCCCGGTACGCGTCCTTATGAAACGCTGCCAATTCAATGGTCGTGCCATTATGAAGCAGGTGAGGGCGCTATGGCGCATTCAGACTTTCTGGACCTGACTGGCACGCCGCCGATGCGCCGCCTGGCAGAATCCCTGGTCCGGGCATTGGGTACGATAGGGCCGGTCCTGATGTATACGACTTATGAGCGCACCGTCATTAATAAGCTGATTGAACGGTTCCCGGATCTGACTGCGTCGCTGACTGCGATTGTCGAACGACTGGTAGATATGGCACCGCCCACGCAGCAGAACTATTACCATCCGGACATGGCCGGGTCATGGTCTCTCAAGGCTGTATTGCCGACAATTACTGCAGACCTTAACTATTCAGAACTTGATGGAATTCAAGAAGGTACAGCCGCTTCTGAAGGTTATTTAGAGGCAATAGACCCGGATACAGGCAGCGAGCGTAA
This sequence comes from Gammaproteobacteria bacterium, assembly GCA_003645495.1. Taxonomy (GTDB): domain Bacteria; phylum Pseudomonadota; class Gammaproteobacteria; order Steroidobacterales; family Woeseiaceae; genus SZUA-117. The sequence goes on along the minus strand of QNFK01000110.1, from coordinate 4,273 downwards.
GGCCGAACTCAGCGAACAATTGCTCCGCTATTGCAAATTCGATACAGAGGCGATGGTGGTGTTGCTGCGCTTCTTGGGAAATGCGTCCTAAGACCCGTATGATCGGCATGAACTAACAATAAGAAAACAGTCTATGGAATGGCTAACACAGCTTTTCGGCTGGATTGCCGAACACGAATCCGTTCTTTCGGGAATAGCCGCGGCGATCGTTATTGTCGGCGTCATAGCGGCGTTAAGCAGTCGCACACTGGGGCTGTTTCGCACCGGGACGAAAGAGACCAGGGATGAGGAGCAACAGTCCACGGAAAGAACAATCCAGCAGCAGATTCGTTACTGCCAACTCGATAATGGTCACAAAGTCGCCTGGGCTACAGCGGGCTCTGGTTATCCACTGGTACGTAGTCTCGGCTGGTTTACCGACCTCGAACTGGAATGGAATTCTAAGTTGGCGCCTTTCTGGCATGAACTCGCCAGTGCATATCAGCTGATTCGATACGACGGGCGTGGCATGGGTCTCTCAGACCGTGATGTTGACGAGTTTAGCCCGGCCACGCGCCTTGAGGATCTGGAGGCAGTTATTGAAGCCTCGGGTGTGGAGAAATTTGCATTGATGGGGCTGTCAGAGGGTGGCTCAACAGCAATCAAGTATGCCTATAAGTACCCGGAGCGAGTCAGTCACCTCATCATTTATGGGTCTTTTCTCGTTGCGCCGAGCGTTGCGGACGTGCCGCAGTTCGCCGCAATTGCACGGCTCATTCCTAAATTCTGGGGCAGCGATTCCGCGGCATTTCATCAAATGTTTACGGCGACCTTTATGCCAGATGGCAACGCCGAGGAGAATAAGCTTTTCAATGAAATTCAGCGCACCTCAGCAACACCCGAGACCGCTTTTGAGTTTTTGAAAAGTTTTGGAGATATAGATGTTCGGGATATTGCAGGCGATATCCAGGTGCCCACACTGGTTTTGCATCGGAAAGGGGACCTGGCGATACCAGTCCGTTTTGGTCAGGACGTTGCAGTGCAGCTACCGAATGCCCGCATAGAACTCCTGGAGGGAGGTAACCATTTGCTGGCCGCCCTGGATCGCGAGGACAGGAAACATATAACGACTCTTATTCATGATTTCATATCCGCATAGCTGGTGTACGGTCTAAATTGGAAACTCCCGCTGGCCAGGCTGCCAGTGGGCAAGATTGATATGGGCAGTGCCGATACCCAATGAGCGCACCCATTTGGCGGCAGCATCCAGCGTCACCCAGGTTTTTATCTTGCCCTTTTGAGTTTCCGCGGTAATTGAGCCGTTGGGCGTGTTGGCTTCAATATGAAACCGTGCGCCGTGGCCAATGATATTGATCTTCTTGATCGCGCCAGCCGTAACCATCGCTTTCATCATTTTTTCATTCATGTTGCTTCCCCGGAAACATCTCATTCTGTTCAGGAACAATAATGCCCGCATCGTCGCAGTGCCTGCGAATCAGCATCTCGATCATGTTGGCCACACTCCGGTGTTCAACATCTGCAGCCTCGCGCACGGCTTCTTTCACGCCGGGGTCGATTCTGAGATTGAGGGTGGCTATCTTGGTTCGGGGCATCGGTTTGGTGTATTGCGAAAGTATGGTAAATGTAACGCACTTTGCGTGACAATGCCAGTCAATACTGAGGATTGGTCATGCCGGTTTCCAATTCAATTGCACTTCGATCGGCTCCTGATCCTGGCGTCGGAGCCTTTTTTTCGTTGCGCAAAGACAATTACCGGTGAGAGCAGTTATCGTTGCCGCAACAGGAACGGATCAGCGTGCACGAGAGGGGCCGGAAGATGAGAATCAGAGACGTAGTGGACCTGCTGGTCCTGGCTGCACTCTGGGGCGCCTCCTTTATTTTCATGCGTATCGCTGCTCCCGAACTTGGCCCGTTCGTCCTTGGTTTCTTGCGGGCAGTGATCGCGGCCCTGTTCCTGCTGCCGTTTCTGCTGGTGCGTGCAGGTACAGCAGAACTAAAGAAGCATTGGAAAAAACTGGCGATGGTAGGAATCCTGAATTCTGCGATTCCATTTTTTCTGCTCGCTTTCGCCACGCTTTCTCTAAGCGGTGGATTTGCATCAATTATTAATGCAACGGCGCCACTGTGGGCCGCGGTCATCGCCTGGATCTGGTTGTCCGAAAAGCTGGACGGAAGCCGCACAGCCGGTTTGATTATCGGTTTTGCCGGTGTAGTAGTCCTCGTGTGGAACAAACAAGGTATTAATTTGCCTGGTGCGCTTCTGGCTGTCCTGGCCGCGATATCGGCAGCATTCTTTTACGGACTTGGCGCCAATTTCACCAAGAGATACATGCAAGGGATAAATACACTTGTCGTTGCGGCAGGAAGCATGGTCGGCGCAGCCATAGTCTTGTTGCCTGGGGCTATGCTTTACTGGCCCGGTGATCCGGTCTCGATCAAGGCATGGGTCGCGATTAGTATCATGGGTATCGCAAGTACCGGAATCGCATATGTCCTGTATTTTCGCCTGATCGTCAATGTGGGTCCGGCGAAAGCGATAACCGTTACCTATCTCATACCGGCTTTCGCAGTTATTTGGGGCGCTATGTTTATCGACGAAAAACTTACCATGAATATGGTCATCGGCTGCGCAATTATCCTGACAGGTACAGCGCTAGCCACCGGGATTTTATCTCCTGGCCACAGATCAGCGGCGAGCGAAGACGATGCCTAGACTGGATACATTCTTAAGTTATGCGTTTCGGCCCTTGTTTTTGCTGAGCGGAGTTTTTGCAATTTTTGCTGTCGTGATCTGGATGATGATCCTCAACGGCTCAGCAGTAGTTGGGACAGTCGGCAATTCATTGTATTGGCACGGTCATGAAATGATCGTTGGCTTTGTGCTTGCTACGGTTGCTGGTTTTATTCTTACGGCAGTTGCTAACTGGACCGGTCGACCAGCATTGAGTGGCTTGCCTGTTTCCTGGCTCGTTACAGCCTGGTTGCTTGGTCGTGGCGCAATGTTGTACGCCAACACTATGCCTGTTGCAGCCAGCGCCGCACTGGACATGTTGTTTCCCTTGTCACTGTGCATTTTCACGGCGCGTGAGATTTTCGCTGCGGGTAATAAACGAAACTACAAAATCGTATTGATTACTGTGATTCTTGCCAGTCTTAATCTTGTTTTTCATCTCGGCGTTGCGGGAATTTTGCCCGGCGCAGATTACATCGCGCTTTACCTTTTGATTCACGTCGTTGTGCTGTTAGTTGCGATTGTTGCCGGAAGAGTCGTGCCAAATTTCACGGCCAACTGGTTGCGTGGCCAGGGTGCTAACGAAACTCCCGTAGTCAACGCCACTGTGGATCGAATAGCAATTGCGCTGACGATTCTGACCGGTTTGGCGGCGGTATTTTACCCCGGGAGATTAACGCTTGGTGTGCTGGCAATGTTAGCCGCATTCACGCACGCGTTGCGGGTCAGCCAATGGCATGGTTTGCGGACCGTCCGCAATCCATTGCTCTTTATCCTGCACGTTGCCTACCTGTGGCTTCCAGCGGGCTACGCAATGATGAGTCTCGCCAGTTTCGGCTGGGCTTTTACACCAACAGCGGCGCTGCATGGCCTGACCATGGGTGGCATCGGTAGCATGATCCTGGCGATGATGACGCGTGTTCCGCTAGGTCATACGGGCAGGCCATTACATGCGTCACGACTCACCGTAGTCGCCTACGTGATCCTGCTGGCCGCGATTTGCATCAGGGTAATGAGCCCATGGAATGCAGTTGACTACCTGGGAATGATCGAACTGGCAGCTGCCGGCTGGTGCCTGGCATTTGCCATCTTCACCTGGGTCTACTGGCCAATATTGACCGGACCTCGAGTTGATCGATAGCAGGTTCGGGCTAGTTGCGAAATGCCGGCGGCTTGTCCGTATCCGTTCGCAGGTAGCGGTCACGCAGCAGTGTTTGCCGGCTTTGCATTGATATGGCGATGCCCTGAATGTAGACCTGTTCCGGATAGTTGGTCAGTTCGAGAGGATCATTCGACCAGATAACGAGGTCAGCTTCTTTGCCGGCCTCTATGCTGCCAACCAGGCCGTCAACACCGTAAATCTGTGCTGGTGCAAGCGTGATTGTCGCAAGTGCCGCATCCCATTCCAGACCATTGGCTACTGCGATGCCCGCGGATTGCGTCAGGTTCCTCTCTGTGTGGGTTCGTGCACTCGCACTAAACGCAACCGTGGCTCCGGCATTAACCAGGATGCTGGCCGAGTCGAGGCGGGCGTTGATGTGG
>QNFK01000109.1 GCA_003645495.1 Gammaproteobacteria bacterium | reverse complement strand
CGCGCCCAGCGGTTAACTTCATAGGTTCCACCTGTATATAAATATTGGAATTAAATCTATTATTATTATTATTAAGGGACCTTCGTCCTGTGCATAACTAATTTATTCACTTTAAAATCAACAACATACACTGCAAAATAGTACCGGTAAAACATGTTATTTTCTGCTCGTCACCTGTGGATTACCTGTGCATAAACGAATCAGCCATAATTATGCACCGCTTATCCACACTATCCTGTCAGGGTTCTCAACAGGTTTAAATAATCTTCCTCAACACGCTGTTCTGTCTCGCGCAACGCCGCTATGCGACGACAACCATGCAGCACGGTTGTGTGATCACGACCACCAAAGGCATCGCCGATTTCCGGAAGGCTGTGGTTCGTCAACTCCTTGGCGAGCGTCATTGCAAATTGACGTGGTCTGGCGATAGATCGGGTCCGCCGTTTCGAGAGCAGGTCCGCGACCCGAATCTTGAAATAATCGGCTACCGTCTTTTGAATATTTTCTATCGATACCAGGCGTTCCTGCACCGCAAGTAAATCGCGCAGAGCCTCTTTCGCAAAGTCGAGGCTGATTGGTCTGCCCGTAAAAGTCGAGTTCGCAATCACCCTGCGCAAGGCACCCTCAAGCTCACGAACATTAGAGCGAATTCTTTTCGCAATAAAAAACGCGACCTCATCCGGTAATTCAGTGCCATCATTAGCTGCTTTGCTTTTCAGAATAGCAACCGATGTTTCCAGCTCCGGTGGTTCAATCGCGACCGTGAGCCCCCAGCCAAAACGGGACTTCAGCCTTTCTTCAAGGCCGTTGACCTCTTTCGGGTATCTGTCACAGGTCAGCACGATCTGTTTCTGGCCCTCGAGCAAGGCGTTAAAAGTATGAAAAAACTCCTCCTGAGAACGTTCCTTGCCGGCGAAAAACTGGATGTCGTCGATCAACAGGGCATCCAGAGAACGATAAAAGCGTTTGAATTCGGAAATGGTGTTGTGCTGCAAGCCCCGCACCATATCGCCTACAAACCGCTCTGAATGCACATAACTAACCCGCGCCCGCGGATTATGCGCAAGCATCGCGTTGCCGATCGACTGCATGAGGTGGGTCTTACCGAGCCCGACGCCGCCGTAAATAAACAGCGGGTTGTAGGACTTACCCGGATTCTCGCTAACCTGGTGGGCGGCGGCCCGCGCGAGCTGATTGCTCTTGCCCTCTACGAAATTGCTGAACGAAAAATCCCGATTAAGGCGACTCACGACAGGCGTTGCGGTGCGACCCGGGGCGACAGCGACCCTGTGAGTGCTGACGGACGGCGCAGCAGCCTTCTGCCGCGAGCCGACCTCGACAACAACCTCGCTCGCGCCACCCGCATCATCTACCAGCTCGACTATTCTTTCGATGTAGTGCTGCTGCAACCAATCAACGACAAAGCGGTTCGGCGCAAGCAGCTTGAGCGTCTCGCCGTCCTCCACGGCTTGCAGCGGCCTGATCCAGGTGTTGAACTGCTGCTCGGGCAGTTCAGCCTGGAGGTCGCGTACACAGCGATTCCATAGAGTTGTATCGGCCTGCAAAAGGTTTCCCCGGGGAAAAAACGACGGTCGTTATAATTATTTGAGACCGGGCAGTCTATAACGTCTATCCGGGCTGCGCCACACGCCCTGATACTATTGCGCGCTGCCGTTTGACGTAAATTCCGGGTCATTTTTAATAACGCGCATAAGGCCTTATTCTATTGACAGAAAAGGGCCCCGCGCGTACCCTTGCCGGCCTTCCTGGAGGCGGGCTTGCCCCCTCTGACAATTTATATCGGCGCAGTCGAAAATGCGCAAATAACAGCCAGGTAACATCGCAATGAAACGCACATTTCAGCCCAGCAGAATCAAGCGGGCCCGCACCCACGGATTCCGCGCCCGGATGGCAACAAAAGCCGGCCGTCTCGTATTGAAGCGCCGCCGCGCGAAAGGGCGAGCGCAGCTTACGCCGTAGCGCCAGCAGCGCTCGATCACCAGAGCCACGAACAAGAAAATAACAACCGCCAGCAGCAAGGACGAGCGCTTCACTCAAGGAAGCCGGCTCGCCGGAGCGGCCTCTTTCAGCCACGTTTTCAAGAAAGCAGAACGCAGCCGGGATAAGATGTTCACCGTACTCTGCCGGGCCAACGAAGAGCAGGAGGCGCGACTCGGCCTCGCTATCGCAAAGAAACACTGCCGCCTTGCGACCAATCGCAATCGATTAAAGCGGGTAGTCAGAGAGTCTTTCCGACGCCACAAGACGGAGCTTTCGGGCCTCGATATCGTGGTGCTAAACAAGCCGGCAGCGGCACAAACGAATAACGAGCAGCTTTTCAAATGCCTGGAAAAACACTGGCGAAATTGTCAAAACGCAGCGGTTGGTGAGGTAGGAAAACACTAAATGGAAAATCAACGCCTGCTCGTATGGGCAACATTCGGCATGCTCGCGTGGCTGACCTACCAGTCGTGGACTCAGGACTATGGTCCGCAGCCGGTGGAGGCCGTGCAACCGACGGCAGATGAATCATTGCAGCCACCAAACGCCGACGAAAGCCTGCCGGCGCTGCCGCAAGCAACGGCTGATTCCTCGCTCGACGCACCGCAAATTCAGCACCAGGCACCGGCAGCGCAAAGCGCAACAGAGAGCACAGTGGTGGACGACAGTGTAATTGTCCACGTCGTCACGGATGTGCTGGATGTTGAAATCAACACACGGGGCGCGACACTGCAGCGCGCCTCCCTGAATAAATACCCGGTAGCAAAAGATCAGCCAGACACGCTGGTCGAGTTACTCAATCCATCCATGCCTGACTTTGGCCTGGTGCAGACCGGCTTGCGCGCCGCAGGAGATGGTGAGGAAGCAAATCACCTGGCGCTCTTCGAGTCAGCGGCAACATACTATGAGCTCGGCGGCGCCGACGAAATTGTTGTGCCGCTGGTGTGGACGGACGGGCAGGGCATCCGCGTTGAAAAAGAAATTAGATTCACGCGCGGCAGCTACAGGGTCGACATTACACAGCGCGTTATCAATGACAGTGGTACTGAATGGCGCGGTGCGGAGTATGCACAACTGCAAAGACGCTCGATTGAAGTTGAGAGATCAATGTTCGATGTTGATACCTACTCCTTCGATGGTCCGATAATCTATGACGGTGACAAATCCGAGAAACTGAAGCGCGACGACCTGCAATCAGACGGACCATTCGCAGTAGCCGCACAAGCTGGCTGGATAGGCGCCATACAGCACCACTTTCTGACAGCCGTTGTGCCGCCGGACGACGGGGACTATCGGTACAACGTTTCTGTGCGCGGCGATACATCGACAGCCAGCCTGATTGGACCGGCGCAAACTGTAAGCAGTGGTGCAGAGCACTTATTCACAACCACGATATTTGTCGGGCCGAAACTGCAGGAGCAGCTCGAAGGCATCAATGAATCGCTCAAACTCACCGTTGACTACGGCTGGCTAACGATTATTTCGCAACCGCTGTTCTGGCTGCTGAGCAAAGTGCACTCGGTGATCGGCAACTGGGGCCTTGCGATTATTTTGGTCACCATCATGATCAAAATGGTTTTCTACAAACTGACCGAAGCCAGCGGCCGCTCGATGGCCAAAATGCGCGAGATCCAGCCGCGCATGAAAGCGCTGCAGGACCGCTATAAAGATGACCGCCAGGCCTTGAGCCAGGCGATGATGGAGCTGTATAAACGAGAGAAGGTTAATCCGGCCGCGGGCTGCCTACCGATCCTTATCCAGATGCCATTCTTCCTGGCGTTTTACTGGGTGTTGCTCGAAAGTGTAGAAATGCGCCAGGCGCCATTTGCGCTGTGGATCACCGACCTGTCATCTCGCGACCCGTATTTCATTCTGCCGATCATCATGGGCGCTGCGATGCTCTTCCAGCAAAGGCTGAATCCGGCACCGGCAGATCCCGTGCAGGCGAAAGTCATGCAGGTGATGCCAATAATCTTCACCGTATTTTTCGCGTTCTTCCCGGCCGGCCTGGTGCTTTACTGGGTCACGAATACCGGGCTGTCGATCGCCCAGCAGTGGTACATCAACAAGATTGTCCACGAGGAAGCGACTGCGCGTAAGAGCGGTAAAAAGAAAAAGGACAAAGCAAAGTCCTGACCCCCGAGGGCCGCATGAACACAACGCCGGCTTACACAGAAGACACCATTGTTGCTGCAGCCACACCACCCGGTAAGGGCGGCATCGGTGTGGTGCGAATATCCGGTCCTGACACGGCAAAGATAGCCACGCAAATGCTGGGTGACTTGCCGGCCCCGAGATATGCAACGGTCGCTGAATTTCGTGGGGCAGACGGAACGCCCATCGACGCAGGCCTTGCCCTGTATTTTCCGACACCGGATTCTTTCACCGGTGAAACCGTGCTGGAGTTACAGGGACACGGCGGCCCACTGGTGATGTCGTTACTGGTTGATGCCGCCGTTGCGCTGGGAGCACGACGGGCGCAGCCCGGGGAATTCTCCAAACGCGCTTTTCTTAACGGCAAGCTCGACCTCATACAAGCAGAAGCCGTGGCGGATCTCATCGATAGCGGCACTGCCCGGGGTGCAAGAGCCGCATTGCGTTCTCTCGTCGGAACGTTTTCAAAGGCCGTGGAAGAACTTCAGGAGCAGCTTACCCGATTGCGTTTGCATGTTGAGGCCGCAATTGATTTTCCAGAAGAGGAAATCGATTTTCTGGATGACGCGAAACTGCAAAAACAAATTGAAAAGTGCGCCGATGCGATAGATTCACTAAGAAATGAAACGCGCATAGGCAGCATCTTGCGCGATGGCTTCCAGGTTGTAATCCTGGGTAAGCCGAACGCCGGAAAATCAAGTTTGTTGAACGCCCTTAGCGGACAGGATGCGGCTATTGTCACGGAGGTAGCCGGAACGACCCGGGACATCTTGCGTGAAAGCATCGACATCGATGGACTCATGGTAGAGCTTGTCGATACTGCCGGTTTGCGCGACGACCCGGACATGATCGAGGCGGAGGGCATCAAACGCGCTCGCAAGGCGTTGAAAAACGCCGACGCCATTTTGTGGATCCAGGACGCTACGCAGCCGGCGGAAAACAATCACGAAGAAGATATCGCAGACAACATTCCGCAAATTATTTTACGCAACAAAACTGACGCGACCGGAGAATCACCGGGTGTACAACAGCAGGACCCACCGATTCTGAATATTTCTGCAAAAACCGGTGCCGGGCTCGATGCACTTAGGGAAACGATTCGCCAGGTGGCGGGTTACGAGAATCTCGGTGATGGCGCTTTCACTGCGCGCCGTCGTCATATCGACGCGCTGAATCTCGCGGCCCAACACTTCGAGTGTGGCCGCGATGCTTTGAAGAAAAACAAAGCAGGAGAGATCTTCGCTGAAGAACTAAAGCTGGCGCAAAGCGCGCTGGGCGAAATCACCGGATCGTTCACCAGTGATGATCTTTTGGGGCGTATTTTCTCGGAGTTTTGTATCGGCAAATAGGCCACCAGTATCGTCAAATAGCCAAAAAACCCTATAAAAAAGCTGATTTTTGTGTTGTCCAAAAGCCACAAAAAGGCGTTTTTGCATGATGCAGTGCACACTTTTCGCAACTGATGCAACGCAACCAGGAATTTACCGAAAATGTGTGAACCCGGTCGCTCCCCACAATGTGAACCCCGTTAGCCTTTGTCCACAGGTGCGAATTTTCGCGCTTTTCTTGGGCAAAAAAGGAGAACTTTATGTTGCGTTCAATATTGTTAGTAATACTTTTTGCGTTTTCCGGTGCGGCATTCGCAGATGGCTTTAACTACAACTCGGTTACCGTTTCCTACGGCCAGATCGATTTTGACGATTTCAATGCGGACGGCGATACGATCGGCATTAATGGTTCGGCAGCGGTTAGCGAATCGTTCCACGTATTCGCCAGCTACAACGTCGGTGAACTTGACGACGGTATCGCCACTCTCGATGTCGATTCCTGGAATGCGGGTATTGGTTATAACAACTCACTGTCGGATTCTATCGACCTGGTTGTCGGTTTGTCGTACGAGTACATCGACCTGTCAGCTCCGGGCTTCGGTAGCGTAGATGACAACGGCTTCGGTCTTAGCGTTGGCTTGCGCATGGCTGCGAGTGACAAACTGGAAATTGATGCTGGTATTGCGTATGTCGACATGAGTGATAACGGAGACAACACAGCCTTTGGTGGCGGGTTGCTTTACAGCTTCACGGAGAACTTCGCACTCGGTCTTAGTGCAAGCTTCGATGATGACGTTACAGCTTACAACGTTGGCGGCCGGTTCTATTTCGGCAACTAAACGTACCACTGCAACGATTAAGAAACCCCGCCATGTGCGGGGTTTTTTATTGCCAGAATAAACAGCGGCTATAAGCGCACCGCCCGCGCTCCAAATATTGAAGCCATCGAATGAGTGTTGTCCAACGCAACAACAGATTGTATGCAAAACCGCCTTTGGTTACTCTTCGCGCTCTGATAAAAAGCATTTAAAACATGGAGCAGGCAATGCAGACAAAATTAACGGGCCGGTTAGTCATTCTGGTCGCAGCATGCGGATTG
>QNFK01000108.1 GCA_003645495.1 Gammaproteobacteria bacterium | reverse complement strand
TGAAGCCCTCCATAAACCACAGGTTGAGTGACATATTCGCCTGTTCAAAATTGAACGGCTCGAGGCGATGTGGTCGAATGCGCTCTGCATTCCAGGCGTGCACAAATTCATGCGACAACGTGCCGAGCTGCTGGAATTCTGCCTGGTGCAGCGATTGCGTACTGGCAAGTATGGTGGAATTGCGATGCTCCATACCATCGCCTGAGACGTAGGGCAGGTAATCGGCGATAAAGGTATAGGTGCCATAATCAAAGTCCGGCAGCTCACCAAATATCCGTATCTGCTGGTCGACAACTTTTTTGGCTTTCTCCAGGTAGACATCCACGTCTTCCTCTATGCCGTCATGATGCACCGCCAGTCGTAGCGTGTAGGTCTTGTCGTTCGACTCAATATCCCAGGAGCGTTCGGAAAAGTTACTAAGCTCAGTCGGACTGTCCATAAAATACTGCAGGTTGGGCGCCGTAAAAACGTAAGCATCGTCTGTCGGTACGAGCTGCGTTGCCACTTTCCAGTCCTCACTGACCGGATTGAAAGAAACATTAATCGGCAAATCGTCAAAGCCTCTTGCCCACATAAATGTTGCTGGCATATTCAGATGGGCGTGAGTCAGGTCTATGCCTGAGTAGGTGCCACCGGCACGATCCGCATACAAGGTATAGGTTGCCGTCACGGTGCCATCATGGCCTGCAACATCCCACTGGTACGGACTGGGCCGCGTGAATGTAAGCGGATTGCCGGCACCGTCAACGACCCAAACCTGGTAAACATTCTTGGCGAACTCATGAATTGCATAGCGGCCGGGTGAAGAGCGACTCATGCGCAACTGCAAGGGCGCATCCCCAATATCACTGTAGGTCACCGAGATTCGCGCTTCATGATGTACAGCGTTATTGAATGAGACGTCGTATTGCACGGGCTCGGCTGTGTAGGCGACCGCAGAAATCGTCAACAGAATAAGCGCAATCAGCTTTTTCATTTATGTTCTCTTTTGAATATTTGACCGACCAGGGACTGGTGCAACGCGCACAAGACTAGCGCATTGTGTAGAGCACCGACAGCAGCTCAAACTATCCGGCTATCCTCGTCGCGCGAAGTCCGCACATACTATTGGAATGCCGGCGAGGCTGCAGGTTCATTTTTTCCAGCCAAAAAGAAAGGGCCGTCCCTGGCCCCTTCTCGTCCCTTGCTTCTGACTGACAGCCAAAACTAAGAATTTACGACGTCTACCAAAACGTATCGCAGCAGAACTTCATAACTGCTTTTTTCGAGCGTCATTCCCTGCGGCAACTCGAGGGTGTGAATCGGTTGATTATCGAAATCGCGAATCTCCTGAAAAAGCCTGGAGCCGTCCTTGTACACTTTGTAGCGCACATCGCGAGTCGGGCCGCATTTCATCGGCACCACGGTACTGGTCCAGTCCTGAATAACATGATTACTCATCGTTTCTTCTCCGTATCGATGCCTGTTCCGTTATTCATGTCACGCCAAGCGAAGCGATTTACATGAATCCTCAAGGTTAAAAATGCAATCCTCGTGCCAACATTACGGATGCCTCGTTAATACCGTATAGTTCATTGTTGTTATTGCTTATATTGCCAATTAGGCAACAATCCCGGAACCCGGAAATCGTCCTCAGACTGTCAGTTTGTGACACAAGTTTCAGGTTTTTTGCGACAAACGTTTTACATATTTCCGCATATTATTGTCGACATTCCGTCTCACGCCAGCGGCAATCAATTATGCGCCGGGGTTATACTGGCTTCCCTGTGCAGATACCAACAAAAGGAACAGAAGTGATGAAGTCGATAAATGTTTTGTCCGGCTTATTACTGACGGTCAGCCTGACTGTTATGCCCGTTGTTCACGCCGGTGACTCTGATAAAACCACTACTGAGACCATTGACGTCACTACCGCGCAGGAATACGTCGATACACACGAAGATGCGATCGTTATAGATGTTCGAACACCGGCAGAATACGACATGTCGCATATTACGAATTCGGTAAACGTCAACGTACAGGACGAGTCATTTGCAGAAATGGCCGCTGCGCTCGATCCGCAGAAAACCTACATCGTTCACTGCACCAAAAACCCGGCCGATGGACGTTCCAGTCGCGCATTGGAGACACTGCGTGAGCTGGGATTCAGGAATCTGTACAGCCTTGAAGGCGGCTATGTTGCCTGGAAAGAAGCCGAATTGCCGTTAACCGACGCGGACCAGTAACAAGCCATAGTGGTAAGGCGGCAAGTCCAGAATCTCGCCTGCCATTTCGAATCCTGCTTCTTCGGCCCATGCCCGGCATTGCTCCGGCCGCGGCCGCATACTTAACGGTGGACCCCGTGGGGTTTGCTCATCGTGATTCCAGTGAATAATTCCAAGGTGTCCACCCGCCGAAAGATTACGGTAGGCCTCACGCAACAGGGCAACTGGTTCTTCGACATGCAGGATATTGAATAACATCGCGTAATCAGCAGATTGATCGGGCAGTCCACTGCCATCCGCGACGAAATCGCGAAGCAGCAACTCGATATTGTCCACGCCTGAAACACTGGCCAGTGCATTTGTGGCCTGGAGCATTTCCGCTTCGAGATCGAGTGCCCGCACCGTACCGGAGATTCGCTGTGCCGCTGGAACCGTGAACGTGCCATAGCCACAGCCAAATTCGACCAGGTCACCACAAGCCGAAGTTACCCCGAGCTTATCCAGGATGGACCCGGTCTCGAAAAAACTGTCCCAGTAGTCCTGCTCAGGCATACCGCTTTCACGGATTTTCATCGCTCTGCTTTAACCTCGAATATAGTTTAAATAGTCAAGATAACTCATTGTTTTAAATCTCATGACCTGAGGTAAGACGCCCCATTGATATCAATGATACCGCCGCTTAGAAATTCCGCCCTGGAGGATGCCAGGAAACAAACCGTCTCTGCTATTTCCTCAGGTTTTGCGACCCGGCCCAGCGGACTCTGGGCCCTTATGCCGGCACCTTTCTCGCTGTCCAGCAACTCCTGCGCCATATCCGTTGCCACGAAACCGGGTGCGACTGCGTATACCAGTATGCCATGAGGCGCCAACGCAACCGCCAGCGACTGACTCATAGCATGCAAGCCCGCTTTGCTTGCCGCGTATGCAGGGCACTCCGGCTCACCACGAAATGCGCCACGCGAGCCGATGTTTATGATTCGGCCACCGCCCTGCTCAGCCATAATTTTGGCCGCTGACTGGCACAGTGCTGCCGGTGACAGCAGGTTAACGGCCAGGGTTTGCTCCCACTTGAACAACCAGTCATCCGCATCCACCGTCATTGGCGGGTGCGGCACAAAGATACCGGCGTTATTCACGAGTACATCGAGGCGGCCGGTTTGATCAACGACGCTTTCCATGAATTCGTCGGCCGCATCAGGATTCGCGAGGTTCGCACCGACCACAAGATGATCGGAACCGGCAAGATTCTCTGCCACTTTAACGGCCAGTTCTTTAGCGTGACCATAATGCACGACGACCCGGGCACCGCGCTCTGCCAAAGCGCTTGCGATTGCGGCACCGATTCCACGGGATGCACCTGTCACCAGGCAAACTTTACCTTTCAAAGAATTTCTCGCTCAGATTTCTAACGATCAGGATAACGGCATACCACTACTACATTGGCCAAACCCACAATATCATAGGCACTGCGACCGCAATGACGATCAACTCAAGCGGCAAGCCCATGCGCCAATAGTCACCGAACTTGTACCCACCGGGCCCCATAATCAGCGTATTGTTTTTGTGGCCAATTGGTGTCAGGAATGCACTGGATGCTGCGACGGCAACGCCCATCAGGAATGGATCAGGATTGACACTCAGGCGATTGGCAATTTCTATGGCAATCGGGGCGGCAATAACGGCAGTCGCCGTATTGTTCATCACATCCGACAACGACATCGTGACGATTATCAGCAGCGTCAGCACGACCACTGGAGAATAGCCCGCAGACAGAGTGACAATGCCATCCGCAATCAAAGATGTGCCTCCCGTCGCCTGCAATGCGCCACCAATCGGGATCATGCAGCCAAGGAGCACGATGACCGGCCATTCCACGGAGTCATACACGCTACGAATGGGCACGATATTGAAAAATACGTATGCTGCAACTACACAGCCTAATGCGATTGGCAGGTAAACCACGCCAACGCTCGCAGCGACGATTGCCGCGGCAAACAGGCCGACAGCGAGCCACGCTTTGTCCCGCTGAATGACCCGTTGTCCGCGGTCGGCCAGCGGCAACAGGCCGAGCCGCCCTGTGATGTCGCTCAAACGCTCTTCTGCGCCAAGCAACAACAGCACATCGCCAGGGTTGATCTCAAGCTTGCGTACGTCCTCGCGAAAGCGCACGCCGCCACGGGATACACCGACCAGTGCAACCCGATAGCGATACAGCAGCCGAAAAGAAATAGCCGAGCGACCCGCCAGCGCTGAGGAATCCGGCACTACCACCTCACTCAGCACCAGTTCATCGTCTTTCAGGACACCCGTTCCGGTGCCGATATATTCAAGCTTCATACTGCCGATTAGGTCCTCAATACTTCCGGGAGGTGCCTCAATAACCAGGATGTCGCCTACTTCAATCTGAGCGATTCGTGCAAGACCCGGGAGTCGCCTGCCCTTGCGAATCAGGCCAATAATTTCGACGTCGCTTTTCTCTGCAAGCGCATCGAGCTCGCGTATTCGTTTGCCGATTACCGGCGACCCCTCTTTCACACTCAGCTCTGCTACATAGTCAGCGAGATCAAATAATTCTTTGCCAGAATCGGACTCCTTACGCGCTGATGGCAGGAGTCGCCAACCGATCAGGGCAACGTACGCGACCCCAACCGCAGCACATGCAATGCCAACCGGTGCAAAATCAAACATCTTGTACGGTTCACCAAGCGCGTCCCTGCGAAACTCGGCAATTACTATATTTGGCGGCGTGCCAATTAAGGTAATCATGCCGCCGAGGATCGAGGCGAACGACAGTGGCATCAACGACAACGCCGGGCTTCTCTTTGCCTTTGCCGCTGCCTGAATATCGACCGGCATGAGGAGTGCCAGCGCTGCTACGTTGTTCATCAATGCTGACAAAACTGCCGCAAGAGTCGACATGATGCCAATGTGTGATGCAAGCTTTCTGGAGCCCGACACGACGTGCCTGGCCAGTAGCTCGATGGCGCCGGAATTCGACAGTCCACGGCTGACGATCAGCACGAGCGCAATGATCACAACTGCCGGGTGGCCAAAGCCTGAAAATGCTTTATCGGTAGGAACGATCCCCGTCAGCAATGCAGCGAGCAGCGCGACAAACGCGACCAGGTCATATCGCCAGCGACCCCAGATGAGAAAAATAAAAACAAAAAACAGCAGCGTGAATAGAATTATCTGGTCGGGGGTCAAGGCAGACTAAGTCCTTCGATTGGCTAACTGAGAGAGCGACCAGGGCCGCGATTTCCCACAGTGTACCAATTGCCCGTCGGCGGATAACTAATCCTGCGAGTTAATTGTCCAATCGTAGTCGGCGTATTCAATTTCGTAGCCAGCAGCTGCTTTGAGGTCGGCCTTTAATGGCTCTGGCGCTACGCCCGCAATATAGTCGAGGACGCCATTCTCGGCGGGTATCGCACGCCGTCGCAGATCATTAATGAAATCATTGCGAAACCACTTGAAGATCGTCGATACGACGACCTTCTTGTGCTCGTGATCTACGCGTACATTTCCCGGATCGCTGACGAAATCTGTCGTCGAATCCTGCAACAGCTGCTCAAGCTCATCGCCGACTGGCAGTTCCGGTCGGAGAACCGGGCAGCTGGCGCTGGCACAGTTGAGAACAAAATGTATGCGAGGGTCATTGAAGGTCGCACGAATTTTGTCGTTCTCGACGGCGTACAGGCTGTATGCGGTGCCACCAAACAGGAATCGCTGCTGATAGAAAAACCCCAGGCCCGTTCTGGCCTCAATCGGCGCTTTGACATCGGTAACGCTTTTTAGCGGCCAATGCAGAAGAATGCTCTTGATGACGTACGCGTTATAACTATAAAGCCAGTACGCGAGCGCGTCTGATTGCTTTTTGAATCGCTCGGGAGTTGCGTCGGGACTGAATTGGCTCACCGCAGCCAGGTAACTGTCGAGTTGTCGCGAATCCGCTTCGGTGTCATGCCAGCGCTCGTAATCGACTTCTCCGCTCGCATCGACATACCGCTTCAGCAACGCCTCAAATGATGTGTGACTAAACCCGCCCGGTGGAAAATCCACAGGGAGCGGCGCGGTGATCGCAAGCAGTTGCGGTCGGTTGGCGACAAAAAATGCACCAACCAGTACCGCAATTACGGCGACAGAAATTATTACTACAAGCAATATTTTATTCCACATTGTCGATTCAGATGCTCGGCCGCTACACGGTCATGTTTCCCGACCATATTGACCCTCCCGGCTGGTACTTTATTACTTATTTGTCCAGTTCACTGAGATCCAATATTTTCATTTCCTGAGTAGAGGCTAACCGCGATACACTTGATTCATGAGCTTTCTCATCATTGGTTTGCTACTTCTCGCTATCGTATTCGCTCCAGGCATTTGGGTGCAACGCGTAT
>QNFK01000107.1 GCA_003645495.1 Gammaproteobacteria bacterium | reverse complement strand
GAAGCGGACCTCGATCGCGTTGAGGAATAACAATTGGCCGGCGCCAGCCCGCTTTTTATTTCTTTTGCAGTATTCTCGCTGTGGACGATGCAGTGGCCAGCAATTTTCCCTGCGGATCTTTGAGCTGACCTTCCAGAAACGCGACTGACTTGCCGAGCCGCACGACCGTACCGCTGGCGACCAGGTTACCCGCCCTGGCAATTTCCAGAAAACTGACTTTGATTTCAAGCGTAGGCAGGATTATGTGTTCTTTGACCATGGCAAAGACTGCATGCGACATGGTTGCGTCGAGCATGCCGGTGATAAACCCACCCTGGACAATATCCCCGGAATGACAAAACGCCTCACTGGCGTGGAAGTTCATCACCATTGTTTGTGTTGGCTCGTCATAACTGACGATCGATCCACCAAGCGTTTTCAGCGCAGGTGGCGCATGCGCATTCAGTCGCGCGATCAGTTCGTCAGTGTCCACTGCTTATACCGCTCGCATGTACCAGTCGACATCGACGTTACTGACAACGGCATGAAACCGTCGTGATTCATCGCGACGGTTTGCTACGAACATGCGGCAGTATTCCTCACCGAAATACTGCGGAAAGATCTTGCTGCGCGAAAACTTGTCTATTGCAGCATCCCAGCGATTCGGGATTTTCCGTTTCAGGCGGATTACCTCGCCTTCCTCAACCATACGGCCCGGGTCGCAGCGATTCTTAAGGCCGTAATGGACTCCCGCGAGTATCGCTGCAGTCACGAGGTACGGATTGGCATCGGCGCCGGACACCCGGTGTTCGAAGCGCAGGTTTTTTTCATCGGCAACGGGCACGCGAATGGCCACATTGCGATGGTTCGCGCCCCAGTTCGGTTCGACCGGCGCGAAATTTTCAGGTCGCAGCCTGCGATAGGAGTTAGCGTTTGGCGCAAAAATTGCGGTGCCCTCGGCCATGGTCTTTACCAGACCGCCGACCGCGTGACGAAAGCGCGCCGAGTACGGCGGCAGCGCCATTTTTTCCTTGCCTTGTGAAAAATAATTCCTTCCCTGTTTGTCGACGAGGCTCATGTGTACGTGCATCCCTGAGCCCGAGTCTTCAGCGAAAGGTTTGGCCATAAAGCAGGCAACATAGCCGTGTTGCCTGGCCACGGCCTTTATCGCACGTTTAAGCAGCACTGCGTGATCGCAGGCGAGTACCGGATCGTCAATATGGTCAAGGTTTATCTCGAACTGCCCTGGCGCAAATTCCGAGGTTGTTGTGCCGGAAGGAATGTTTTGTGCTTCACATACGTCATTCAGGTCATTGAGAAAAGCCTCGATCTCCCACAAATCATCCGGGTTGTAGACCTGCGGCCCGGGTTGGGGCCGGCCGATGCCAGGTACGCGCGGTACCCTGGGTGTCGGGCTGTCTGCCTTCGCCTCCAGCAGGTAAAACTCCAGTTCAGCCGCCATTACGATGGTCAGGCCCATCTTTCTCAATGGTGCCGCAGCGCGTTCCAGTACGAAGCGTGGATCTGCGAAAAACGGCTCCCCATCAGGCGTCTGGAATCGATACATTGCCTGGGCGCTGGGCTTTAGTGCCCAGGGCACGGGTGCGATGCTGCCGGGGACCACTACTGCATGAATATCCGGGTCTCCGTCCTCGGCAGCAAACGGAATGTCAGGAATTACGTCGCCGATAGTATCGAGGAGAACTGTACCGCCAGGCAGGTAGAAGCCGTCACTAAGCGTCTTCTCAAATTCGTGGCGTCGAATTCTCTTGCCACGCAACACGCCCGGCAGGTCGGCGATCAGCAATTCCATAACGCCCGTGTCCGGGTGTTTTTTCAGGAAAGATCGCAGCTCAGCATTCCTGATGCTGGTCCTTTTCTTTGCCATGTTTTTTTATTCCTAGGAACGACCGCAATGCATTAAGCACTAAATTCGTTTTTCGTACCAGACGACGTCCCAGAACTTCTCGAATTTACGGCCGACTTGTTCGAAAACGCCGATCTTTCGAAAGCCAAGATTTTCGTGCAGTTTCACGCAGGCATCATTTGGCAAGGCGATGCCGCCATACGCGCCATGGATTCCGCTGCCTTGTAAATTATCGAACAACCTCTGGTACAGCAGGCTGCCGATGCCACCGGCGAGTGCGTCAGGCGAGACGTAAACGCTCGATTCGACCGATATGTCATACCCGGACCTGACCTCAAATGGCGTACTGCAACAAAACCCGACAACGTTGTTGTTTTGTTCGGCGACCAGCAATTGATAGGGTCCGTCTTCGCCAAAAAGTGCGAACCAGGGTGCGCGCGCGCCGATAGAAAAAGGCGCTTCGTCAAACGTGGCGTGCGAATGTTCGACATAGTGATTATAGATTCGCACAATCGCGTCGTAATGCCCTGAACCGCAATGCATTATCGTCGTATCACTCATGCTTTGAGTCTGTGCCTAAACCAATGTATCGGCAAGCGATACGGAACGTGTTTGAGCGATCGCATTAAATTCCAAACTTGTCCATAATGTGAAATACAAAATCATAATATGGCAGCATCTCCATGAACAAACCGTCTCCTCCACAGGGCGCGCAGGCAGCGCTTCGGGCCGTCAGGCTTTTGAAAATATTCAGCAATGAACGCCCTGAGATGTCGCTCGCCGAACTCAGCAAAGCGTCGGGTCTGAACAAGACCACGACGCACCGACTGTTGCGGGCACTGCAAAGCGAGGGGCTGATCGAGAGAAACGCTGCCACCAGCGCCTATAGCCTGGGTGCAGGACTGATGGCGCTTGGTGTACAGGCGCTCTCAAGCAATGACCTGCGGCGACGCGTGCGCCCGCTGCTGCGGATGCTGGCCAGGGAGACTGGTGAGACGGCAACGCTCGAGGTGCCAGTCGAGGACAGCATGTTGATACTCGATGAGGTCGCGGGCAGTCACGTTCTGGGAGCTGCCGGAAATATTGGCACTCGCTGGCCGATCCATGCGACCTCGACCGGTAAAGTCTGGCTGGCATATGAAGACTCCGGTCTTGATCGCCTCGACGAGGAATTGCAGCCGCTGACAGCCAGGACAGAGGTGCGCAAAGATGCGTTTCCGGCACAATTAATGGAAATCAGGCGGCGTGGTTACGCGGTAACAGTCGACGAACTTGAAGACGGGTATTCTGCAGTCGCTACGGTAATTCGTGGTGCGCTTGGCGACGTGCAGGGTGCGCTGAGCATAGGTGGACCGACGCAGCGCCTGAGCGCTACCAGACGGGCCGAACTTGGTACTTCGCTTTGCCGCACAGCTGCCAAACTCAATCCCGAATATTAGCAGCGCATCAGGGTTGGTTTTTCAGGTCCCTTCAGGGGGAGGCGCATCCGGCTGACTATCAGGATGCGCGTCGACGAAAGCACTTAGCGACTGGCAATGCGCGTCCACTGAAGCGATGACCGGATACGGACTCAGGTCCAGCTCAAATCGCCTGGCGTTATAGACCTGCGGCACCAACCAGACATCCGCCAGAGACAAACTATCGCCAAACGAATATTGCCTGTTGGCCGCACGTTCCAGCGCCAGCTTTTCAAAGGCGGCGAACCCGTGGCCAATCCACTCCCGGCACCAGGCTGCGACACCCTTATCATCCTGACCGTATTCGGCACGTAGATATTTGAGGACGCGCAGGTTTTGTAGTGGATGGATTTCGCAGCCGATTGTGTTGAGCATCTCGCGTACTTCTGCCCGCGCAACTGATGTTGCCGGCAACAGCGGTGGTTGCGGGTACATTTCCTCAAGATATTCGGCTATCGCCGGAGATTGCGAAAGAACGGACTCACCTGTATCGAGGACCGGCACCAGGCCCATGGGGTTAATCGCCCGGAAGTCGACACTGAGCTGTTCGCCTTTCGCGAGGTGCACGGGGTGGTTTTCCCAATCTATCTTCTTGAGGCCGAGAATAATTCGCAGGCGATAGCTGGCGCTGCTGCGGTAGTAGCCATATAACTTCATTCGCCGGGTACTCCTGAGGGTGACATCAGCAGATTACCAGAGTCGCAATAAATACGAGGGCTGCCGGTTAGGAGCCCTTTTCATACAGTGGTCAAAACCTGCCAATACGGTAGACTTGCGCCGTCCGCAGTCGGGCAACTCACCGGGAGAATGAAGATAATGCGATTATTAATAGCCAGCTTGTTAATTTTGAGCGGAGCATGTGCTTTCGCGCAAGACAACGATGTCGAGAGTAAAATCAAGGCTGCAATGGCGGCAGATATCCGGACCGAAGCCGATGTTGCCCGTGACCGCAATCGTAAAGCACCGCAGACGCTGGCATTTTTTCAGCTCAGAGATGACATGCGCGTTATGGAATTGCTGCCGGGCGGTGGCTGGTATACGAAAATACTGGCGCCCGTGTTGCGGGATAACGGCGAATTATATGTTGCGATTGGTATCGACAATGTACGCATGAATCTGCAGCCCGAACCCGGCTTCGATCACATTGAAATGGTGGAGATCGGCGTCGAGCTGGAACGGACCGGCCCGTTTGGCACCCGAGATGTTGCGCCCTTCGATTTTGATGTGCAGGACCTCGATCTCGTGGTGACATTTCGCAATATGCATAATTTCACGCCTGCAGGGCGGGCCAATATCAATGCGGCGGTATTTGAGTCGCTGGCATCCGGTGGTCTGTATGGCGTGATCGATCATACCAAACGACACATGGAACCTTTGACCAACGAAAACCGCAGGCGAACAGGCGCTGTAGACATTATCCTGGAAGTGCAGGCTGCCGGATTTGAGTTAGTTGACTCAAGCGATCTGCACTACCGGCCAGATGACGAATTGCGTTATGAAGTAGGGCGCCGCACGGTGACCGGTAATACTGATCGCTATACCTTGTTGTTCAGGAAACCGTAATTTATGCAGCCCAAGCCACTCATTGGCATTTCGGCAGACCGGCGCGTGCTGGATCCACACCCGTTTCACGTGGTCGGAGAAAAATACATCACCGCGATCAGAGACGGCGCAGATGCTGTGCCGTTTCTCATCCCTGCGCTCGGCGACAGCGTCGATGGTGACGATATTCTGACCAAAGTGGATGGCATCTTTCTGACTGGCAGTGCCTCGAACGTGGAGCCACATCACTACGAAGGCGATGACAGTCGCGAGGGAACGCTGCATGATCCGCATCGCGATGAGACATTCCTGGGCCTGATCAGGCATGCGCTTGATTCCGGCGTGCCACTCTTTGCAGTCTGCAGAGGCTTCCAGGAGTTAAACGTTGTGCTCGGTGGAACGTTGCACCAGCATGTACATGAGCAGTCGGGTTACCAGGATCACAGGGAAAACAAGGACGATCCGTTGCACATTCAGTATGGTCCGGCGCATGCGGTACACCTCGTTGAAGGTGGCCTGTTGCGAAAACTGGCAGGCAAGGACACCGTAACGGTGAATTCAGTGCATGGCCAGGGAGCCGCCCGACTGGCAAAAGGCGTTACAGTTGAGGCGGTTGCCGATGACGGCCTGGTAGAAGCGTTTCGCGTAGACGGTAGCAATGCGTTTGCGCTGGCCGTGCAGTGGCATCCTGAGTGGCAGGTGACCGACGATAAGTTTTCAATGGCGATATTTTCTGCGTTTGGTGATGCGTGCAGAGAATATGCAGCCCAAAAAAAAGGTGATGTGTGAGTGAACAAAACGATATTCAATCCTGGTTGAAAGAACACAATATCGATGACGTTGAAGCGTTTGTGCCGGACATGGCCGGCGCGGCACGCGGCAAAGTATTACCGGCAGACAAATTCGGCGCTGGCGAGTTAAAACTTCCCGAGGGCATATTTGCGCAAACCATTTCGGGAAATTACGTTGACAACAAAGAAAACGTAGAGGATCGGGATATGTTTCTGACACCCGATTTCTCAACCATTCGACCGGTCCCCTGGGCGACGGATCCGGCAGCATCGATTTTCATGGATTGCTTCCGTAAAGACGGCTCCCCGGTGGGCACCGCGCCGCGACAGGTATTGCGCAATGTGCTGCAACTTTATGCGGCAAAAGGCTGGACACCGATCGTCGCTCCCGAAGTTGAGTTTTACCTTATTAATGCACACGCTGATGCCAATCGGGAAGTTGAGCCGCCAGAGGGCAGGCTAGGTCGTACGGAAACGACGAAACAACCCTACAGCATTGATTCCATGAACGACTTCGATCCGTTCGTCAATGATGTCTACAGCTTTTGCGAAGCGCAGGGTATCAACATAGATACGATGTCGCAGGAAATGGGTCCGGCGCAGTTCGAAATAAACTTCATGCACGGTAATGCGATCGATCTTGCCGACCAGGTTTTTATATTCAAACGGACTGTGAAAGAAGTTGCGATCGCACATGAAATGCACGCGACGTTTCTTGCCCGACCGATTTCGAATGAAGCCGGTAGCGCGTTACATATTCACCAGAGTATTGTCGACGAGAGCGGCCAGAATATATTTTCGCAAGAAGACGGCGAGCCAAGTGACTTATTCATGTCATATATCGGCGGCCTGCAAAAATATATGCCTGATGCATTATTGATTTTTGCACCGTATTCCAACTCCTATCGGCGTTTCTTAAGTTACTGGGCGTCGCCGGTTAACCTGGCCTGGGCCGTTGATAACCGAACCGTAGGTCTGCGGGTACCCGATTCAGAG